>PAOE01000039.1 GCA_002707915.1 Gammaproteobacteria bacterium | reverse complement strand
ATGAAGTTTGGTTTGCTGAGCACGACACAGTCTATACCCTTGGCCATGCCGCCTCAGAGGAAAATATTATATTAAATAATGACATTCCAGTAGTTAGGACAGATAGAGGTGGACAAGTGACTTATCACGGACCAGGTCAGCTTATGATCTATTTCTTAATCAATCTTAAAAGATTAGGTTGGGGTCCAAAGCGGTTCATTTACGAACTAGAGAATATTATTATAAGTCTGCTATTAAAGTACGAAATTAAAGCAGAGAGAAAAGGGGGTGCTCCTGGTATATATGTTGCAGGAAAGAAAATTGCTTCTATAGGACTAAAGATAAAGCGCGGCCTTTGTTACCATGGTATAAGCCTCAATATTGATATGGACTTAACACCCTTCAATGGGATTGTAACTTGTGGGATTGAATCACTTGATGTTGTGCAGGTCACCGATTTCACTGATATTACCATGAATCAAATCAAGCAAGACCTTACTGATATTATTAGAGGCAATAGTTTAAAAGTAGCGTGATGGATAACTTGATTCCGACTAAAACAATAAAAGAAAATGGTGTTATTGCCATTAAAAATGGTATCAAACCTAATCCAAATAAACACAT
Source organism: Gammaproteobacteria bacterium (assembly GCA_002707915.1). GTDB lineage: Bacteria > Pseudomonadota > Gammaproteobacteria > Magnimaribacterales > Magnimaribacteraceae > Magnimaribacter. The sequence goes on along the minus strand of PAOE01000039.1, from coordinate 31,557 downwards.
TCCTATTGAAAGAAAACCAAAATGGCTCAGAATCAAATCACAAAACTCTTCAAAATTTAGAGAGTTAAAAGAAATAGTTTCGCATAAAAAGCTACACACAGTTTGCGAGGAGGCAATGTGCCCGAACATACAAGAATGTTGGAGTCATGGTACGGCAACTTTCATGCTTCTGGGTTCAGTTTGCACTAGAGCATGTAAATTTTGTGCAGTGGATACTGGCAATCCCAAAGGTCAAATCGATGCGAAGGAGCCAGAAAAGGTTGCTAATTCAATTGCCCAGATGAATTTGAAGTATGCTGTCTTGACCTCAGTAAACAGAGATGATTTGGAAGATGGTGGAGCAATGCATTTTGCTCAAACAGTTGTATCAATAAAAAAGAAAGCGCCGGGGGTAATTATTGAAGCCCTCGTACCGGATTTCTTGGGCAAAAGAGAATCTATAGAAACATTATTAGATTCTAATGTAGAGGTCTTTGCTCAAAACCTTGAAACTGTTAATAGACTAACTCATCAGGTAAGAGATCATAGAGCTGGTTATGAACAGACTCTAGAGGTTCTTGCTTATGCAAAGACATACTCTCCTAAAACAATTTCTAAGACCAGTTTAATGTTAGGTTTGGGAGAAAGCGAAGATGAATTATTGGAATCATTTAATGATATAAGATCTGCAGGTGTTGATGTTTTAACTCTCGGTCAATACATGAGGCCAACTATTAATCACTTGCCGGTCGAGAGATGGTATTCTCCTGAAGAATTTCAATATATGAAGAAATTGGCTCTAGATATTGGTTTCAAAGAAGTAGCTTCGGGGCCTCTTGTCAGGTCTTCCTACCGAGCAGATAAAATTGCTCATTTGATCAAAGGCTAGTTCCCATAGACCGCTTGAGGAAGAGCAGTGACTAGTTGAGGAAAAATTGCTAAAGCAATTAATAATCCAATTTGAATACAAATAAATGGAACAACACCTCTGTAAATATCTCTTGTCGCCAAGTTATCAGGAGCAACACCCCTCAAGTAAAATAATGCAAATCCAAAAGGCGGGGTTAAGAAAGAAGTTTGAAGATTAATGGCAATCATGATGCCAAGCCAAATAGGATCAACACCCAGCATCAACAGTGCTGGACCAACTATTGGAACCACCACTAGAGTGATTTGAATAAAATCTAAGATAAAACCAAGNAAGAATATTATTATCATTACTACAAGAACAGCACCAAAAGCACCNCCCGGCAGTTCAGTAAATATACCTGTAATTAGGTCATCNCCTCCAAAGCCCCTAAACACNAGTGAGAATATAGANGACCCNAGAAGAATCATGAAAACCATTGCAGTTATTTCTGTTGTTGTCTCAACTGCTTCTGAAATATTCTTTCTATTCAAGCTGCTTTTACTCAGAGCTAAGAATATTGCTCCTAGGGCACCAACACCCGCAGCTTCAGTTGGTGTAGCTATACCCAAAAGAATCGAACCTAGCACTGAAGTAATGAGAACGAANGGAGGAAGCAGNGAGGTCAGCATAATTTTCCATCTTCCTTCAATAATTTTTGTATCNTCAGAGGGAGCCATCTGCGGAGAAAGATATGCTCTAACTATGACATAGAGTGCATAACANAAGACCAATATTATTCCTGGTATAAGAGCTCCCATAAATAANTCTCCAACAGATACNGTTCTNGCAGANAAATTGCCGATACTTAATTGAGATTGCTGATAAGCAGCAGAAAGAACATCTCCTAAAATTACGAGAGCAATTGAAGGCGGGATGATTTGTCCTAGGGTACCAGTTGCGCAAATTGTTCCAGCAGAAAGACTTGGATCATATTGTCTTGAGAGCATTATGGGTAGCGAAATTAAACCCATAGCAATCACTGTTGCNCCCACAATTCCAGTGCTAGCAGCAATCAGAGCTCCAACAAATATAACTGCAATAGCAAGACTACCTCTGAAGCCNCCTATAACCTCTGACATATTACTCAGTAAATCCTGGGCAAGATTCGATTTNTCTAGAAGTACTCCCATGAAGACAAATAATGGCACTGCTACTAATGTCATGTTGGTCATATCTCCATATAGCCTNTTTGGTATTGCCCCTAGAAAAGCACNCTCAAATGTTCCCGTCAAAATACCTACTCCAGCAAAAATCAATGCTGTGCCTGCCAANGAGAAGGCTACAGGAAATCCTGCNAGTAAAACTAGGCATATAACACCNAACATTAGCAGAGGTATGAACTCAACCATTTTTAATCTTTAGAGCAGACTTTATTATTTCTGAAAAGCTCTGAATAGCTAGTAANAGTGCAACNGCTATAAGCAANGACTTTTGGATATANACAAATGGNAGNCCATCAGGTTCAGCTGATACCTCCATAATTCTCCATGAGAATTCAACATAACCCCAAGAATAAAAAAGAATAANCCAGCAAACAGGCTGAAGAAAGATCAAGTTTCCAATCAAATCAACTAGAGCCTTTCTAGAGTCGCTAAAATTTCGATAAAAGATATCAACTCTTACATGTGCCCCTCTTTTAAGTGCAAAAGCCGCTCCAAGCAGAAACAGTCCTCCATGAAGGTATAAAACTACATCTTGTAGCATTACTGATCCCATGTCTAATCCATATCTCATTATTACAACAATACAGGTGACAATAACCATAACAGCTACAAACCATGAGCAAATTTTTCCAGTTATTTCAGAAAAATTATCTAATTGAGAACTAATCCTATCCAAAGTTAATCTATTTTTTGTTAGTTATAATTTGAACTATAATTATCGCGAGGTATTTATGAATTTACAATTTACACAAGAAGAACTGGATTTTCAAAAGGAAGTTAGGGATTGGATTAAAGATAATTATCCAGAAGATATGAAAGAAAGGCTCACTCATGCCCCAAATGGACATGTGACTAAAGATGAACACGTTCAATGGCAGCAAGCACTNTACAAAAAAGGGTGGGCTGGCATTAATTGGCCTGAAGAGTATGGCGGCGCATCTTTTACAGCGACGCAAAAATATCTTTTTGGTAAGGAAATGGCAGCTGCNAGAGCGCCAGGATTCACAGCCTTTGGAGTTTCAATGGTTGCTCCAGTAATCATGGCTTTTGGAACTGATGAACAAAAAAAGAAATACCTACCGGATATTCTGTCATCAAAAACCTGGTGGTGTCAGGGATACTCTGAACCAGGTTCTGGATCAGATTTAGCCTCTCTTAAAACCAAAGCTGAAGATAAAGGTGATCATTATCTTGTAAATGGAGCAAAAACATGGACTACCATGGCACAGCATGCGGATATGATATTTTGTCTGGTAAGGACTAGTCAGGAAGATATAAGACAAAAGGGCATATCATTTTTGTTAATTGATATGCACTCTGATGGTATTGAAGTCCAACCTATAAACACATTAGACAATACCCCTATAGGCCATCATGAAGTCAACACGGTATTTTTTGAGGATGTAAAAGTACCTAAAGAAAATTTAATTGGAGAAGAAGGAAAGGGTTGGACCTATGCTAAATATCTTCTCGAATTTGAAAGAGGAAATGGTTATTCTTCTGAGTTATACCAACAACTTCAGCAATTGAAAACTAAGGCAAGCATTGAGGACATCGGAGGAACTAAATTATCTGAGGATCCTAACTTTATGGAAGCTATAGCTAAACTTGAGGTGCAAATAAATGCAATGGAAGCAACAGAACTAAGAATACTAGGTAGTTTAGCTGCAGGGCAAAACGTCGGACCTGAATCTTCTCTGCTTAAAACAAGAGGAACGGAAATTGGTCAAGCTATAACTGAATTAGCCGTTGAATTGGTAGGGTACTACGGTATTCCTTTTCACAATCCAGGACCAGAGATAGGTATCAATGAACCTGCAATAGGAAGCAAATTTGCCAATACAGCCGCTCCAAGATATTTCAATTATAGGAAGGCCAGTATCTATGCAGGCTCGAATGAAATACAAAGAAATATTATGGCTAAACTAGTTTTAGGTCTTTAAGTTTATGTTGGTATTAGTATCGCCAGCAAAAACTTTGGATTATGAGTCTGATTTAAACTTCAAAGACTTTTCCATAGCGCAACATCTTGCAGATAGCGAAATTCTTATTAGAGAACTTCAAACGAAAAATCCTGATGACTTATCTTCTCTAATGGGTTTGAGCGAGAAACTTTCATCCTTGAATTTTGAGAGGAATATGAACTGGATTAAGCCATCCAAACCTGGTGAGAATGCTAGGCAAGCTATTTATGCTTTCAAAGGTGATGTTTATCAGGGTCTTGATGCTCATTCTTTATCAAAAGCAGAGATTAACTATGCTCAAAAAAATCTTTGCATCCTCTCTGGGTTGTATGGTCTTTTAAGGCCGCTAGATCTAATGTATCCCTACAGATTGGAAATGGGAACGAAAATGCAAAATGAGCGTGGTAAAGACCTTTATGAATTTTGGGGTTCAACAATTACCAGTACAGTCAATGAGCTTGCTAAAGATAATAATTCTAAGGCTATAGTGAATTTAGCATCAGTAGAATATTTCTCTGTCTTAAAGAAAGATAAGCTTAATTTGCCGATAATTAATCCCGTATTCAAAGACTACAAGAACGGAAAATACAAAATCATAAGTTTCTTTGCCAAAAAAGCNCGAGGATCAATGACNAGGTTCATTGTTCAAAACAAGATCAANACGCCTAGAGATNTGNAANACTTCGANTTGGATGGATACAACTACAGCGAGTCAGATTCTGAAGAAAATACACCAGTTTTNTTGAGGAAAAACTAAACTCCCACTTCACCGTCAAGATACTTTCTTCTGGGCAACATATCTTCAAATTCAGGATCTTTATTTTCCGCCTTTGCCTTAAAAGCTACTGACATCTCGTCGCTGATTCCAACAGCTGTATTCCATAAAGCTATGTGGTTAAGAGATTCTTCAACTGTATGATCCCTTCCATAGTTTAAAGATTCTTTTGTACCGGCAATTGCTAAAGGNCCTTTAGAAGCAATTTCGGCAGCTACTTCCATAACTTTTGCCATCATTTCTTNTTTGGTATCAAATACCTCGTTAACTAGTCCATGCTTCAAAGCTTCTTCAGGAAGAAATCTTCTACCGGTATATGCCAGCTCTCTGACAACACCNTCTGGAATTAATCTTGGTATTCTTTGAAGGGTTCCTACATCTGCTGCCATNCCTATATTGATCTCCTGAATACAAAAGAAGGCATCTTTNGTGCAGTAGCGCATATCCGTAGCAGTTGCTAAATCAACGCCTCCTCCTACGCATGCCCCTTGAACNGCAGCAATAACCGGAATTCTTGCTTTCTCTAAACATGTAATTGTATGTTGAAGATCNAGTGTGACTCGGTATCCAGATTCCTTCCTCATTCCCATGTGAGCATTNACCTTTTTCTCTGNTGGGGCAAAGTTAGCCAAATCCATTCCTGCACAAAAATGCTTACCTTCTCCNGACANAACAATTACTCTTGCAGAGGCATTATCTGAAATATGTTCAATTAANTGAGGAAGTTCCGACCAAAAAGCTTTATTCATNGAGTTGAATTCATCCGGTCTGGACATTTTAATGTGAGCGATCTTATCTTTTATTTCATAATCAAAGCATGTGTATTCCATAACTATCTCCTAAAAATTATGCAGTTTCGGCTAAGTTAATTATTTCATCAATTTTCACTTTTAATTTATCNACATGATCAAAAGCTTTATTGTGAGGCATTACAACCTTTCTCTCTCTGCTNAGCAGTTCTAAACCTCTCTTAAGTTCTTCTGCACTTTCTATTATCTTATCTTTATTGTCCATATTAATTTTTATATGTATTTTGATGCTATATTGTAGAAGAAAAATATCTTATCAAGAAATGAAAGTTTCAGNTCTAGAGGAAATCACACAATCTGTTATTGAGGCAGTAGATAATGCATCCNACGGGATTATGAAAATTTACAATTCCGATGTNNTGNATGTAAAAAACAAAAATGATGGTTCTCCAGTTACTGAAGCTGATAAAGAATCTCATCGTATACTTGTCTCAGCCCTAGAATTCATAGATAAGAATATTCCCATACTTTCTGAGGAAGGTGATAAACAAAAAGATAATAATGATTTATTTTGGCTAATAGATCCCTTAGATGGAACAAAGGAATTTATTAATAGGAATGGTGAATTTACAGTCAATGTCGCTCTAATAGAAAATGGAAATCCTATTTTAGGAGTTGTCTCTGCGCCTGCGCTAAAGGAGAAGTATGTAGGATATTCNGATCATGCNTATAAATTATCTNCAAAAGGAAGNGTAGATATTTCTACTAGAAGGCAATCTTTNAATGCTTGCTGTATTACGTTGAGTAANAGTCATAAAAGTGAAACAGATCAAGTTTTTATAGATATATGTAAAGAAAAATTTGATTCAATTGTGGAAATNCCCACAGGCAGTTCTTTGAAGCTTTGCAGAGTTGCTGAAGGCATGGCTGACATCTATACAAGACTTGGACCTACATATCAGTGGGATATTGCTGCAGGTCAAGCGATAGTTCAAGCTGCCGGTGGAGTTGTCTGTGATTTGAAGGGTTCTAATTTAAGATATGAATTCGTTTCTGAAACCAAAAACCCCATGTTTTTCTGCGCCGGAGATCCAACGTTTAAATGGTTAGATGTTTTTAATCGCCTAGTCTAGAGCTAGAATTATCTTTCCTATGTTTTCATTAGCCTCCATCATCTCTTGGGCTTGATTACACTCACTGAAGTAAAAAGTTTCATGTATTATGGGTTTTAGCGTCCCTGACTCAAAAAGAGGTATCACCTTTTCAGATAATTCCTGCATAACTATATTTTTAGTTTCATTGCTTCTTGCTCGAATTGTAGATCCGATTATTTTTTGTCTTTTAACCATAAGAAGGCCTAGATTCAGGTTCGCTTTAGCTCCTCCCATGAGGCCAATTACTATGAGTTTTCCTTCTGTACTGAGCACATCCAAGTTTCTTTCAAAGTATTCTCCTCCAACAGGGTCAAGAATAATGTTCACACCTCCGGGAGCCCACTCTTTTATCTTTGAAAAAATATCATTCGATCTTATTTCTCCATCAGATGCACCTAGATTTAGGCAGAACTTAATTTTTTCCTCCGTACCTGCAGTAACAAAGCTCTCACAATCAAACACATTTGCTAGTTGAATGCCGGCAGTACCAATACCAGATGCACCAGCATGAAAAACTACTTTATCTCCTTGTTGCATAGAGGCTTCGAGAAATAAATTCAACCAACAAGTTGCGTATACTTCGGGGATAGAGGCAGCCTCAATCCAATTTAAATTTTTTGGTTTGTTTATGGCATGAAATTCATNGCAAGAAACATATTCTGCATATCCTCCTCCTCCCAAAAGAGCCATAACTTCATCACCGGGTTTCTTCGATTTAACTTCTTTACCTACACTTTCTACCACNCCGCTACACTCGAGGCCTAAAACCTCACTTGCTCCTGGTGGAGGAGGGTAGAGACCATTTTTTTGAGCTATATCTGCTCTGTTGAGTCCAGCAGCTTTAANTTTTATAAGTATCTCATTATCGCGAGGTACTGGTTTATTTGTTTTCGTTATGATTAATTTTTTATCGACTACTTTTACTGCTTTCATTTAATGTTTTTTTCTCTGCAAAATTGAGAGGTACAGCTAAATTTGCACCAATAANGATTTAAAATGTAAAATTCTNATAGATTATGCCTAAAAAAGAGCTAAAGAGTGAAAATTCTGCTGGCACAGCTCTTCAGGAAATGGAGTCNCTTNCACCAGGCGGAGACCTACAAGCTTATATTAATTCTGTTCACAGTATTGGTATATTAACNTCCGAAGAAGAAAAAAAATTAGCAGAGGACCTTTACTACAGAAATGACCTAGATGCTGCTAGAAAACTTGTTTTGGCACACTTGAGGTTCGTAATTTATATCGCAAAGACTTATTCTGGTTATGGGCTGCCTGAAGCAGACCTTATTCAAGAGGGAAATGTAGGCCTCATGAAAGCTATAAGAAAGTTCAATCCAGAAATGGGAGTAAGATTGGTATCTTTTGCAGTTCACTGGGTTAAAGCTGAGATCCATGAATACGTATTAAAAAATTGGAAAATTGTAAAGATAGCTACAACAAAGGCTCAAAGAAAATTATTTTTTAATCTCAGAAGTAAGAAAAAAGGATTAGGCTGGCTTACTGAAGAGGAAGTTAAAGCAATGGCNGAAGACTTAGGTGTGAAACCATCTGAAGTAAGGGAAATGGAGAAAAGGTTAAGTGGAATCGATATGCCATTTGATCCTTTATCGGATTCTGATGATGATGAAGCTTCTTTTGCCCCTTCTCAGTATCTTGAAGATAGTGATGCCGATCCTGCTATGATTTTTGAGAAAGATAATCTCAGTGAAAATAATTCATCACAGCTTTATGAGGCTATAAATCAGCTTGATGATCGAAGTAGAGATATTCTTCAAGATAGATGGTTAGCTGATGAAAAACTCACTCTTCATGAACTTGCAGAAAAATATCATATTTCAGCTGAACGGGTTCGCCAGATTGAAAAAAATGCTATGAAGAAAATCAAGCAGTCCTTTTCTTCTGGGGAATAATTTGCAATTTCAAGAACGTTTAAAAAGCTTTGTCTTAAGAAAGGGTAGGCTAACTGCTAATCAAAAAGAAGCTTTAAGTAATTTCAAAGATAAGTATCTTATCGATGATAATTTTGAACTAGATACTTTACGAACCAATAGAGTCATTGCCTTAGATATCGGTTTTGGTTCCGGAGAGACGACAATCCATCTTGCTAGATCATCTCCAGAAATTACTGTTTTAGGTGCTGAAGTATATCTTTCAGGAATTGGAACAGTTTTAAGTAAAGCAAGCCTTGAAGGCTTAGAAAATATTAAGATTTTACATGGAGATGTTTTGCCATTTTTAGAAGATAGAGTACCAGATGAGTTTTTTGATTTAGTTGTCATGTTATATCCAGATCCTTGGCCCAAAAGAAAACATCATAAAAGACGATTAATTAAAGAAGATTTTCTTTCATTAATTCATCAAAAGTTAAAGAAGGGCTCAATTTTTTATTTCAAGACTGATTGGGAGCACTACTATCAAGAAACTCAGAAAGCAGTTTCAAAAAATTTATGGCAAGAAATAAAAAGAGAAAACTTACCATATGAAATTGCTAATTTTCCTGCAACTTCCTTCGAGAGAAAGGCTCAGAAAGCTAATCGACTTTCTAATGAGTTAATTTTAAAGAAGCTAAGCAAATAGTTTGTGGATTTCAAATAGGATAGATTTAAATGCCTTCGCTCGATGTGATATTAAATTTTTTTCTCCTTTTTCAAATTCTGCTAAATGCTTACCAGACTCTACAATGAAAATAGGATCATAACCAAAACCATTACTTCCTTTAAAATCTTTTGCAATACTTCCCTCTAGGGTACCACTGCTCTTTACTATTTTCCCTTTGTAGTAGGCCACTAAGCTACACTTAAACCTGCCTGTTCTATGAGATTCTTTTATATTCTTAAGTTCATCTAATAACTTGAGACAATTATCCATATCGGTTCCGGAGGACGAATACCTTGCTGAGAAGATGCCNGGTCTACCTTCAATAGCATCAACTTCTAAACCAGAGTCATCACCTATTGCNGGGATTCCTANANAATNGGAAATATATTTTGCTTTTATTAACGCATTGGCATAGAAAGATGTTCCATTCTCAGGTGGCATTTCTTGNACNGAGNTNGGTATTTGTATGAATTCATAATCTGTATNGACACTTAATTCTNTGAATTCATTNAATTTTCCAAGATTTTTAGTCGCAATAGCTATTTTCATTTAGAAATTTTGTANATCGCTGATGAGGCAAATAAGTTTGGAAGAAAANTTATNAAGAAATTCTCTTTACCNGAGGGATTAAAAAATCTTTTTTCCTCNATATTTATAGACAATTCATTACAGAGGGATTCAAAATCTTTAATTGTGCATAAATGAATATTCTCAGTTTCGAACCAAGAGCTAGGAAGATCATTAGTTACAGGCATTTTTCCTGAGAAAAGAAGCTTGAACCTAGTCGTCCAAAACCCAAAATTTGGAATAGTTACAATACTTTCTGTTCCTATTCTTGTTACCTCAAGTAAAGCTTTTTTTGGCTCTTTAAGCACTTGAATTGTCTGGCTNATTATTACTGTNTCAAAACTATTGTCTGAAAAATTATCTAAGCCGTCATCTATATCTTGNTGTATTACGCTTAAGCCAGATGCAATACACTTATTNAGGTTATCTTCATCNATCTCAATTCCTAATGGCTTTACTTGAAGTTCTCTTGATAAAANATTNAGNATCTTCCCATCACCACACCCTAAATCTAATACCTCAGCTTCTTTTTTTATCCAGCCCTTGATTACTTCTANTANATTCATTTANTTTTCTAAAAAAGACGATAAACCTTTAACATAAGANTCCTCAGGAAAAAGAAAAGAATCATGTCCATGCGGACTNTCNACCTCCAAATAACTAACTCTTTTTTTTGCTTTNATAAGAGCATTAACTATTTCTTTAGATCTTGAAGAAGAAAATCTCCAATCTGAAGAAAATGAAACAACAAGCACCTGTGATTGAATATTTTTGAAGGCTGCGGCAAGATCACCTTGATGTTCACTTGCAGGATCGAAGTAGTCTAAAATTTTNGTCATTAGNAGATATGTGTTTGCATCAAAATTTTCAGAAAAAGTATCACCTTGATGNCTCAGGTAGCTTTCTATTTCAAANTCAGCTTCGAAACCGAAATTCAACTTACCTTCTTTCAATTCTCTACCAAATTTTTGTCGCATCGCCTCCTCAGAAAGGTAGGTAATATGTCCAACCATTCTGGCAATCTTNAGCCCTTGCTTAGGAGATTTATTATTAGCTAAATAGTGTCCGTTTACAAAATCAGGATCATTTAAGATCGCTTGTCTTGCTACTTCATTGAAAGCTATATTTTGGGCACTTAATTTAGGAGCTGCTGCAATTATTCCAGCCTTATTTAAATTTTCAGGGAACATGCATGACCATTCTAAAGCTTGCATTCCCCCAAGGCTGCCTCCAACTACTGCATGCCATTTACTTATCCCAAGGTGCTCGGATAACAAAGCTTGAGATTTTACCCAGTCTCGTACNGTTATTATTGGGAAATCTGGGCCATAGATTTGTCCNCTTTCTTTATTCANTGANGCTGGTCCANTNGATCCATGACAACCTCCAATATTATTNGGACAAACTACAAAAAACTTATTCGTATCGATNGCTTTGCCAGGACCAATTAGNGAATCCCACCATCCTCCTCGNTTATCTCCCNNATAAAATCCTGCTGCATGATGATTACCACTTAAAGCATGACATATCAAAACCGCATTTGAAGCATTTTCATTGAGCGAACCATAAGATTCATANACCATTTCTATCTCTTTAAGTTCTTTACCACAATCAAGANTAAGGCTATCACTTAAGATAACCTTTTTTGGTTCTACAATTCCTATTGATGCGCTCATAAAAAAACCTGTTCGCCTTAGCAAAACAGGTTTAATTCAACGCATTAGCTGTATTTCAATTAAACGCCCGCAAGCTATCAAATCGGCGAAAATCCAATTATATTGAATATATATCTAGAAACCAACAGATAACCAAACAGGTAAACCTGATTCAAGAGCAAATTGTGCAAATGCTATCTGTAAGAAATTCAACAAAAGAAAAGCAAAGATCGGAGAAAAATCTAATCCTCCCATGGGCGGCAAGAATACTCTAAAAGGGTTAAAGAATTTATCAGACATCTGCCTTATAAGAACCACAGCAGGATGAAAAACACTACTTGCGACAAAGCTAATAATTATGCCTCCCAATAGTATCCACCAGATCATCTTCAGTGAAAGAAGAATCACTGAATACAATGACCAAACAAGAATTTTTATAGGGTCATACCCAATAGATCCTGCGATTACTGCTAGATAAAATGCACCAGCTTGTATAAATATTGCGACGACAAATGAAGAAAGATCTACTGTCCAAATTGGCCGAATTATTGAGCGTAAAAGTTGACTCGGAAAGTCAACGGCTCGAATTATTCCTTGTACGATAGGATTGTAATAATCAACCTTCAAGAGTCTGAATAGAAAATTAAATACAACCCCTACAGTAAATATATCCATCAAGGCTTTAAATAAAAAGAAGGTTGCCTCAGACATTATTTATTACCCAGGTCGATAGATTTTTTTTCAGCTACTTTCATGGACTCTTTTATGATTTTCTTCAAACCTCGACTTTCAAATTCTTCTATTGCACTTTGGGTTACTCCCCCAGGAGAGGTTACTTTTTTTCTTAATTCCTCAGGACTATCTTCACTATTTTTGGCTAAGTTAGCAGACCCAGAGATCATAGAAGCTAGAAGAGTTGTTTTTTCGGTATCAGTAAGTTCTAGGTTGGCAGATGATTCAAGCAAAGACTCGATAAGATAAAATACATACGCTGGTCCTGATCCTATTAGAGCAGTATAAATATCAATATTGTTTTCCTTTATTTCTGCAACCGACCCTACTGAGCTAAACATCTCTTTAGCGTCTTCTATGTCCTCTTCAGTAACAGATTGGTTCGGAGATATAGCTGTAACCCCTTCTTTTATACTGGCTGGCGTATTTGGCATTGCTCTGATAATCCTATACTCTGGTTTAAGGAGTTGTTCTAAAGAGTTTATTTGAATACCAGCAGCTATTGATATCAATAGAGGATTTCTTTGAAACAGTAAGTCTTTTATTTCAAGCAGAACTGGTTCAACGACATTTGGTTTTACTGCCAGTATCACGATTTCTGAAAGTTGAATAATCTCTTCATTTTTATGAGTTGTTTTGATGTTGAAGCTCTTCTTTAGTCTATCTAGATGATCTTTTTCAGGTGATGAAGCAATAATATTTGTGACATCTTTGCCGCTATCAATGAGCCCGCCTATGAGTGCTGATGCCATATTTCCAGCTCCAATAAAACCAATATTTTTATTGTTCATTATCTCTTTCCAAACAAATCTGTACCGATCCTTATCATTGTAGCTCCTTCTTTAATAGCTGCGCCATAATCCGAAGACATGCCCATTGATAACATATCTAGTTTAAATCCTTTGTTTTGGAGATTAATAAGTTCATCTCTTATTTGCCTAAAGACCTGTCTCTGATCTACTTCCTTTTCTCTTGGCCGAGGAATTGCCATTAATCCTCTCAATTCAAGATTCTTTAATTTGATGACTTCATAAAGAAATTTTTCTAATTCATCAACTTTAAGACCGGATTTTGTTTCTTCATTATCAATGTTTATCTGAACACAGACATTTAGAGGTCCTTTCTCAATAGGTCGAAAAGTATCAAGTTTTTTNGCAACTTTTAAGCTATCAACTGTATGGACCCAATCAAATACTTCGCTAATTCGTTTAGCTTTTCTTGATTGTATCGACCCTATGAAATGCCAAATAACGCCATCACCAACTTCGTCCATTTTTTCCTCAGCTTCTTGAAGATAGTTTTCTCCAAAGTGAGTCAAACCAGAATTCAGTGCCTCTTTTATTGTAGAAATAGATTGAGATTTACTTGCACCGATTAAAATGATTTCTTCAGGATCTTTGTTACAGTTTTTGCAACATTCATGAATTGTATTTTTTATTTTTTTGATATTTTCTGAAATCACTTTCTCACATTTCTTTGGGCGCTCTTTGGCCCAATACTCTCAATCCATTTTGAATCACTTGTTTAATACCCTTCAAGAGAAATAGTCTGGACTTCATAAGATCTTCGTCTTCAATAAGAAATTTCTCATTATTATAGTAACCATGAAAGCTTGCAGAGAGTTCTCTCAAGAAATAGCAGATTAAATGTGGCTCATAGCTATTGGCTGCTCTCTCTATTATTTTAGGGTACTGTCCCAAACTCTTTATGATCTCTGTTTCTCTTTCAGAGTCTAATAAATTAAGGTCAGCTTCACTTAGTGAATCTTCATCTATTTTTGACTTTCTAAAAACACTGCATATTCGAGCATGTGCATATTGAATGTAATAAAGCGGATTATCCTTTGACTGCTCTTTAGCTAAATCCAAATCAAACTCCAAATGCTGATCAGCTTTTCTGTTGATATAGAAAAATCTCGCCGCATTAGGAGTTACTTCATCCATGAGTTCTTTTATTGATATAAATTCGCCACTCCTCGTGGACATAGAAACCTTTTTCCCAGATCGAACTAAACTCGCAAACTGAACAAAAACAACTTCAAGTTTGTCTCTATCCTTATTGCAAGCTTCCAAAGCCGCCTTGACCCTCGGAAGATATCCATGATGGTCTGAGCCCCAAATATTAAGAATCTTTTCATAACCCCTTTCATATTTATCAATGTGATAAGCAACATCAGAGGCGAAATAGGTAAAATCTCCTGAACCACGCTTTAAGACTCTATCCTTATCGTCATTAAATTTTGATGATTTAAACCATATTGCATTGTCTTTCTCATAAACAAATCCACCTGCTTTTAGTTCTTCAATAGATTTTTTGACTCTGAATTCTGAATTTCTATCTTCTGCATAAAGTGATGATTCTGAAAACCATGAATTATGATTAACTCCGAATTCAGTCAAATCAGACTTTATTAATTTTAATATTTCTTGAACTGCAAATTCTTTAATTTGTGAATAATCTTTACCTAGCTTCACCTTAATCTTTTCAACTAATGAATCAACAAAATTCTCGCCTTTATCATTATCCGAATTAAATAAAGAATGAATATCTTCATCTTTGATAAAAAAGGCATCAGCATTATTCCTTTTCAGATTTTCTGCAATTTCGATCAAATATTCTCCTTGGTACCCGTCTGAAAACATTTGAATATTTTTGTCGTAAAACTGAGCGTACCTAACCCATAAACTAAGAGCCAATATATCGATTTGTCTGCCGAAATCATTGACATAATATTCTTCATCTACTTCATACCCAGCTTCTCTCAGTAAGTCAGATAAAACAGATCCAAAAGCCGCTCCTCTTCCATGTCCTACATGAAGAGGTCCTGTTGGGTTGCTAGATACATACTCTATAAGAACCTTTTGTTCGCATGATACTTTTTTTCCAAAATGTTGTTTTTTTTGATCTATTTCTCTCAAAACTTCACTTATGGAATCTTTAGATAAAAAGAAATTAATAAAACCGGGTCCAGCTATTTCAACATTTATTATTTCTTTATCAATTTCGTATTGATCTATTATTTGCTTGGCAATCTCTATAGGACTTTTTCCAAGTGGTTTCGCAAGAACCATGGCTATATTCGATGCTAAGTCACCGTGTGCCTTTTCTTTATTCTCTTGAAGATTTAAAGATATATCGTTTATGTTTGATATATTTTTAGAATAAAGGTTACATATAATTTCCCTTAGGCTATCTTCGATTTTAGCTTTCATAAAAATACTTTATTTGCGGCCCTGATATTCCCCAGTTCTAGTATCTATGGTGACTACTTCGCCTTCAGATATGAATAAAGGCACTTTAACAATAGCGCCAGTTATTAGTTTTGCAGGTTTAGTTCCGCCAGTTGCGGTGTCACCTTTTACTCCAGGATCGGTTTCTTGTACTTCTAAATCTACAAAGTTTGGTGCCACAACAGAGATAGGGCTTTCATTCCACAGCAATACTTTACAAATGTCCTCTTCGGTGACCCATTTATCTAATTCACCTACAATTTCAGTTGTTATAGGTACTTGTTCATAAGAATCTGGATGCATGAACACCCATGAAGATCCATCGTTATAGAGAAATTGCATATCCAATTCTTCTACATCAGCTGCTTCTAGAGATTCTCCAACCTTACAAGTTTTTTCTCCCACTCTACCAGTAAGATAATTTCTATATTTGATTTTACTGAAGGCTTGACCTTTACCAGGCTTATTAAACTCTTCTTCTATAATCACGCATGGATCATCATCAATTATAATTTTCAGACCAACTCTGAAGTCACTTGTTGAATACGATACCAATTTGTTTCTCTAATTAAATTTGTATTGAAAAAAGCTTTGAACCAAATTTTACAAGCTTATTTTCCTCCAAGGAATCTAAATCTATAACTTGTTGATTTTCAANAAGCAAAATAACGGTCGACCCCATTCTAAAATGTGCAAGTTCCTGACCTTTTTTTATCAAATAATTTTCACCCGGTCCTTGATTCCAATCTTTTATAAGNCTTTTTCTTGAATCTTTTTCTTCACTCCAAAAGGGCACTATACTTCCTACTATTGATGCTCCTACGGAGACCAAAGCATATTTTAATTTTTGGGATTCGAAATGAATTACTGATCTTTCATTCTTAATATATAGGTTTGGTATATTCTCTTGAGCCTTTTTATTCACACTGTAGAGATATGAGCCCATATGCTTTGTCTGTTTTATTAAACCCTCATAGGGACAATGAATTCTGTGATAGTCGGTAGGCGCCAAATATATTGTAATGAAGAACCCATTAGAAAATGTATCCTCCCATTCCATTCCTATGAGTTCGGCAATGGGATAATTATATTTCTTTGCTTGTATAAGGTTTGTTTCATTTATTGCTCCATAATCCACTATTTCTCCATCTACAGGAGAAACAAATGAGGATTCGGAATGATCGATAGGCCTAGATTCTTCCCTCAGCTTTCTTATGAAAAATGCATTATAAGAATCGTAAAAGCTTAATTCTGGAATGAGAACTTCATTAAGGTCTGGTTTATAAAATTTAATAAACAGTTTTATTAGAAAGTTTTTCAAAAAAACTATCTTAGAGTTAGCTAATGTTCCCAATAACCAGGTAAGAAAAATATGTGGGATTATCTTATACATTACTTTATGAACAGCGCTTTTTTATAACCATAAGAAGTTTCTATTGACGGTTCTTTACCGAATCGCATTAATAACTTTTTATCTAATTCAGGCATAAGAATCCTTTGAAGAATAAAGAAAATAATAAAAAAACCAATTACTGTCCACTTTGAACCAATCGCACCCATAGCAAGGATTTGGAGCCCTAGGAAGAAAAGTATTATTCCTAGTAAATTAGGATGCTGTATTTTGGCCCAAATCCCTCCACTTAACAGATGATTTTTTTTAGTCGTCTTGATTTGTGTTTCACAGTAAATTTCTATTGAAACTCCCAAAAGAGCTATTACCAACCCAACCCAATCAATTAAATTGAAGGCTAAATTGCCGGAAAGGTAATTAATTGCATATATAAAACTAAAACAAATGAACTGAAGGCTTGATACTTTTATGACTCTTTTAATCAAATTCAAAAAGTTCTTTTGATTAGGTCCAATCTCATTTCAGACAGAATACTATTAAGCAATAACGGTTTAATAGATTTATATGAAAAGAATGATTTAGTGCACCATAGCAGTAAAAGAATATTAGCAATAATCTGTCTATTAGAAATCTCTGATACTTCATAAATGTGCTGAAGAAAGGCCCCAAAAATCATACTTAAAACCACTGGCAGAAAGAAATACCTTAAAAGTGTCCTTGGACTCTTTTTACTGATGCTTCTATAAACTAAGATCAATTGCACTAAGAGAAGAAGTAAAAAATTAGAAAAAAGAAATTCAAAAGTTGACATAATTCAATCAAGACAAATTGTCGCTTTTATTTAACATTGCAATGATCTTTATTTGACTCTATAGTTTACTCGTTCGCAATGGGGAAGGTGAAATATTGTGTTGCAAAACACATTAGTTTCATCTATTTTTGTGAAAAGATTTAATTAAAAATAAAAGAACTAGGAGATAGCTATGATGCGTCTTTGTAAATTTGTTTTCATGCTGGCTGGAATCTCTATTTCCGGGGTTGTGTTTAGTGATCAAATCCAACCATTATTAGATGTTGGAGCGGCTAGGCAAGTTGCTGAGAAAACATCTCAAACAAAAATTGATGAAATGGATGAACAAACATCAGTGATTATCAGTGAATTCAAAACCGTAAGTAAACAAATAGAAGGCTTAAGAGTCTACAACGCCCAAATGAGGCAACAAATTCAACGTCAAGAAGAACGTTTGAAGGAAATTGATAGAACAATGAAAGAGGCTCAAGTCATGCAAAGGCAAATTCCTCCTTTCACCAGGAGAATGTTGGCTGGTATAGAAACTTCAATAGAATTAGATCTTCCATTTCACTTGGCAGAAAGAAAAGAGCGCATAGCTTTTGCAAAAGCAGCTCTTGATAATCCTACAGTCTCACCAGCAGAGGGTCTTAGGCAGGTATTAGAAGCCTTTAATGTTGAAGCTGAGTATGGAAGGAAGATTGATGCTTACAAGGACAGTATAGTCATTGACGGTGAGCTAAGAGAAGGAAATATATTAAGAGTAGGTAGATTGGCTATGGTTTTCCAGACAGCTGATGAAACTCAAACGCATGCTTGGAACAATGATACTAGATCTTGGGTTGAGCTTGATAATAGCTATAGAAACCCAACTACGCGTGGACTAAGAATAGCAAATAAATTGGCTACGGTTGATTTGATGGAACTTCCTTTACCAGCTGCAACGGAGGTTAACTAAAATGAGAAATTTTAAGCATTACATATTTATACTTAGTTTTGGTCTACTATCAAACCTAGCTTTAGTTGAAGAAAATAACTCTGAAGAAGAAGCTGCACAACCTTCAAATCCGCAGGAATTACTTGAAATAGTAAAACAAGGTCAATTTGCTGATACTCAAGAGCAAAGGGCAAGAGAAGCACAATTTAGAAACGAAAAAAATAGACAAGCCAAGCTACTAGCTGATGCTAAGGATGAGAGAGCAAGACTAGAAAGAGAAGCTGCAAGGCTAGAACAGAAATTTGAGGCAAATGAAGCACTCTTAGTTGTTGCTGAAGAGCAACTCCGAGAAAGACTTGGTTCCTTAAATGAAATATTTGGGCACTTAGCAGGAAACACTACTGAAGCTCGCAACATAATGGAGCAATCAATAACAGCGGCCCAATTTGGTAAAGATAGGGAAGCTTTTATGACCGATTTAGGGTCTAAAATGAATGAAGGAATAAAGCTTGCTTCAATCTCTGAACTTGAGACACTTTGGTATGAACTTCAAAGAGAAATCAATGCTTCAGGAGAGGTTGTCAAATTCAACACTGAAGTCATCACGGTTGATGGAAATGTTGAGAACAGAGACGTTGTAAGGGTTGGGAATTTTAATGTTGTATCAGATGGACAATATCTAAGTTATTCTCCTTCAAGAGGTGCTTATTCTGAACTACCGTCACAACCTGCAGGAAGGTTTACTTCTCAAACTTCAGATATTCTGAGTGGAGATGCTTTCCCTGTTCAATTTGCTGTTGATCCTACTGGACCTCAAGGAGGTTCATTACTCGCTAGCTTAATTTCAATGCCCAGCACCTGGGGTAAGATGCAAGAGGGAGGCGCTGTAGGATACATACTCATGGCGATAGGGCTTGCTGCAACGTTATTATTTATTTGGAGATTCTATGAGCTCTGGAATATAAGGGGAGGTGTAGTGGCTCAGGCTAATTCTACAACTTTAAGTAATGATAATGCGCTAGGCAGGATACTCAAAATAGCGGAAGAGGACAAAGAAGCAGACACTGAAACTTTAGAACTTAAGATGGCAGAACAAATTCTCAAGGAAAGGCCAACTGTTGAAGGGCTTAATTGGGTTTTGAAGATAGTTTCAGTGGTAGCCCCTCTTATGGGACTATTTGGAACCATCATTGGTATGATAGAAACTTTTACCATGATCACATTATTTGGTACTGGTGATCCAAAAACTATGGCAAGTGGTATTTCCACAGCACTTGTAACTACATGGCTTGGATTAATGGTAGCAATACCTACTACCTTTATGTATGCAACCGTTAACAACATTTCTCGAGGAATATTAGGAACTATCGAGGAATCTAGTACTGGTATGGCTGCTAAAAGATCTGAGGGAACAAATTAAGTTGAATAGAAACTAAAGGATGCAGTTTTTTTACAATTTCTCTGATGCCTTATTTGCTTTTATGCAAAGAGGTGGAGATGTACTCTACTTAATTGGCCTGCTAGCCTTTGTTATGTGGTTTTTGATTTTTGAGAGAATGTGGTATTTCTTTTACACTCACAAAAGTCATCTAGGTGTATCCATTGATGAATGGAACCTTAGGCAAGATAAAAGTACTTGGAACTCAAAAGCAATCAGGGACATGCTAATTGCACAGAATGAAATAAGAATAGATCAAAATCTAGGTCTTATAAAAATGTGTGTAGGCATAGCTCCTCTATTTGGNCTCTTTGGAACTATTACGGGAATGATTGAGGTTTTTCANTTACTTGCTGTAACNGGTGGTGGAGATGCAAAGGCTATGGCNGGAGGTGTNTCTAGATCAACTATNCCNGCGATGGCAGGTCTTGCTGTGGCCTTNACAGGAACTTTAGCAAACCAATTTTTAGTCAACAAAGCTCAAAAAGAGAAGGATTTACTTGTAGACCAATTAGTCGCAGAATAAGGAAAAAATTATGAGANGATCACCAATTAGNAGTGCTGTAGCGGAAGANGAAGATATAAACTTAACACCAATGTTGGATGTTGTTTTCATTCTACTCATNTTTTTCATAGTNACNGCGAATTTCATCAAGGANCCTGGNTTAGANGTAAATAGACCAGATGCAGAGACATCTAATATTCAAGAAAATGCTGCAATTCTAATCGCGATTGGGGCTACAAATGATATTTGGATTGATGGCAGAAGAGTTGATGTTCGTCAAGTTAAGGCAAATATAACAAAACTTCTTGCAGATAATCCTCAAGGTTCTGTAGTGATACAAGCTGATGAAAAGGCCCAAGCAGACGCGATAATTCAAGTAATGGATCAATCTAGAGAAGCTGGAGTCTATGCAATATCTCTTGCCTCTGAACCAAAGTTTTAAATAAATGGGATTTTTCGCGGAGCAAAACTTGAAGATGTTAGGGGCTACCCTGACAGGTTCGCTATTTTTGACCGTTGCAATATTTTATGTGATGCAATGGCTGATTGATGTTGGAGATGTTGAACTTTCAGATAAATCAATAAAGATTGCTGATGTGACAATGCCAGAAAGAGAGTTAGAGCTTATGATGGATATGGAGCGTCCCCAAGAAGAGGAGCCTCCTCCGGAAACTATGCCGCCTGAATTTGATATGACTCCCCCAGCTGATTTAGATACTTCTGCTGCAAAACCAAACTTAGGTTTCAAAGGAAAAAAAGCTGGAGTATTTGCNGATGGCTCATATGTTCCTATCTTTCAAGTGCCACCAGTATATCCAAGACGAGCATTGGAAAGGGGAATAGAAGGTTGTGTGATGTTGAAATTTACAGTAACAAAAGTTGGTTCAACCAGAGAGCCCGAAGTCGAGTGGGCAGTACCTCCTGGAATTTTTGATCGTGCTGCAATTAGGTCGGCACTTAAGTATAAATATAAACCTCAGATCAGAGACGGTGAGGCCATTGAAGTTCCAAATGTAAGAACGATTATTGTTTTTAAAATTGAGGATCCAAATAAGCCTGCTGATTACACACCTGAGGGATGCGCATAGGAATTATGATTAGATTAAGTTACCCACTTAAATTACTTCTTTTAGCAACAGTAATTAGTTTATTGCCTGTAACCTTAGGGGTCGCTCCTCTTGATTACAAAGGTGCTTCATTAGAGGCTGCTGAGGAAGAGAAGAAAAAGAAAAAAAGAAGACGCACAAAACTTCCAAGCAAGAAAATGCAGAGAATATTGCAGGGACTCGTTCCTCTTATTGAAGCTGAACAATGGGATGAGGCGCTCTTAGCACTCGAACCTGTAGCAGTTGTGGATTCAAAGTTTACAAGTACTGACAGATCTAAAATGTACTACTATCAGGGATATATATACTTTTCTAAAGAGCAATATGGTCTGGCTGAAACAGCATATAAGAATCTTATTGCTGAGGAAGACTCTAGCGATCAAGAAAGGCAGGGTGCAATTTATTCACTTTCACAACTTTCTTACATTGCAGAGGATTATAAGACATCCATAAGGTATCTTTTAGAATGGCTCGATAATGAAGAGGAACCCAGTTCTGATGGCTATGGTTTATTAGCGCAAGCTTATTATCAAGTAGAAGATTTTCAAAAGTCAGTTAATGCAATCGATACCGCCATAGAAATTCAAGAGTCAAGAGATATCCCCATCAAAGTGGCTGTATTGGACGCAGAGGGCAATGAGACTGGCGAAATGATTGAGACAGGGGAAACAAGAAAAGGTGTAGCGAAAGAAAATCATTATCTTCTTAAAATGGCTCTATATTCTGAACTAAAAAAGGATTTAGAGGTTCTACCTATATATGAGATTCTAGTTCAGCATTATCCCAAGAAGAGATATTGGACCAATTTGTCTGGACTGTATGGGCAAAAGGATAGGCAAATGGACCAAATGGGAGCATTAGAGGCGGCTTACGATGATAGGCTTCTTGATAAACAGAGAGAATTTACAGCTTTATCTCAATTGCTTTTCATGTTNGAGAACCCTAGAAAAGCNGCTGANGTCATCGAAGATGGTTTAAATCAAGGTATAGTTAAGAGAGAAGAGAAAACTCTCAAAGCGGCCGCGCAATACTGGCATGCTGCAAGAGAGCTTGAGAAAGCTAAACCTTATTACAAGCAAGCNGCTTCTAAGTCTAAAGAAGGAGAGTTGTATGTATTTTTAGGTCAAGTACATTTCAGTTTAGACGAATTTGATCAGGCAGAGGAAGCAATAACAGAAGGCATCAAGAAAGGAAAACTCAAAGATGAAGCAGCTGCTTACATGCTTTTAGGTCAAATCAATTTTGAGAATCAAAAATGGGAATCCGCCATCGAATCTTTTAGGAAATGTATAGATGTTGCTGAAAGGCAATTTGATGATAAGAAAGAGAAGCAAAAAGAGAAGAAAAAGCGAGTTCAAGATCAAGCTAGAAAGTGGGTCACTTATACTGAAGGAGAAGAGGAAAGGGTAGAATCCTTAAAGTTAAAGAGAAAAGCCTTAGGAGTCTAGAGTTTAACGTACTCCACAAAGCTAAATTCAATACTATTTTCTGAGCTTCCTATTCTAGATTTTTCAACCCAAGAACTTTTGTCCCAAATAGGGAAATGAGCATCAGCCGACTCTACGATTAAATCTATTTCTGTGATTAGCAATTTTGATGCTAAGGGTAGAAATTCTTTATAAATATACTCTCCACCTATTACATTTANATCTTTCGAGAATTGACTAGCTTCTTTTAACGCCTCCTCTCTGGAACCAACTTCAANAACTCCCTTTCTATTTCGTGGAGATCTAGTCATGACNATATTTTTCCTATTAGGAAGCGGTCTNCCAATTGAATCAAAAGTCGATCTTCCCATAATTATAGAAGTACCTTCTGTTTTTTCTTTGAAGAATTTCAGATCTTCTTTAATTTTCCAGGGTATCTGTCCATTTTTTCCTATAGCNAGGTTCTTATCAACTGCAGCTATTAAGATAATCTCCATTAAACTGCTATTGGTGCGCTTATGAAGGGATGAGATTCATAGCCAATAAGCTCAAAATCTTCATATTTATAGTCAAAGAGGGAAGGTTTAGAGGAGATTTTTAATTGAGGTAAGTTATGTGGTTTTCTTGTTAACTGCTCTTCAACTTGATTTAAATGATTCAAGTAAATATGTGTATCCCCCAAAGAGTGTACAAAATCTCCTGGTTGTAAATCTGTCACCGAAGCAATCATACAGGTTAGCAAAGCGTAAGAGGCTATGTTGTAAGGTACACCTAAAAAGACATCTGCACTTCTTTGATAAAGTTGACAAGAGAGTTTTCCTTCACTTACATAAAATTGGAACAAGGTATGGCAAGGTGGTAAACCTGATTCAATCATTACAGGAATTTCTTTAGGATTCCAGGCTGAAACTATATGTCTTCTTGAATCGGGGTTATTTTTTATGTCATCTATCACTAGTTTTAGTTGATCTACTCCTTCAAAGTCTCGCCACTGCTTTCCGTAAACAGGACCGAGCTCACCATATTTCTGTGCAAAATTTTTGTCTGATTGAATGAGTCCTACAAATTCAGTTAGTTTTTCTTTCCACTCAATCGAATGCATCTCAATATCATCTAATTGATTAGTCTTCTCTAGCCAACTTTTAAATGGCCATTCATTCCATATGTTGACTTTGTTTTGTACTAAATACTCTATATTTGTTTCTCCCTTCACGAACCACAAAAGCTCATGAAGAATAGAATCAAAATTAACCTTTTTTGTNGTAACTAACGGGAATCCGTCTTGCAAGTTAAATCTCATTTGATGACCAAAAATACTGATCGTCCCAGTTCCAGTTCTGTCATGTTTTTTGACACCTTTATCTTTTATTTCTTTAAGTAAATTAAGATACTGTTCCATTTGTTCGATTTTTCCTTGATATAGAATAATAGATTAGAAGTAAACCGATTACTATCATCGGTATGCTTAAGATTTGCCCTCGAGTAATGATCTCCAATGTAAATCCTATATGCTGATCTGGCATTCTAAAGAATTCTGTAATGAATCTTATTACTCCATATCCAAATAAGAAATGGCCAGAAACAAACATAGTTGGTTTTGTCCCCTTAGCGATCCATAGCATATAAATGAAGAGTAAAATTCCCTCCCCAAATGCTTGATAGAGTTGTGAAGGATGTCTCACAAGCCCAAAAGGATCAGAGGGAAAAATTACTCCCCAGCTNACCTCAGTNGGCCTACCTAGCAGTTCAGAGTTNAAAAAATTCCCTATCCTNACAAGACCTAGTCCTGGAGCAACAAACGGGGCAACNCGATCCATNAGCCAGAAGAATGTGACTTTCCAAGATTTNGAGAGNAAATAACACGAAATTAAAACTCCCAAAAGACCCCCATGAAAAGATAGACCTCCTTCCCAAACAAAGAATATCGAAAGAGGATTCTCAAANAACTGATCAAGAGAGTAAAAGANGACATANCCAGTTCTCCCTCCTATAATTGCACCNAANAGACCGTAGAACATCAGATCGCTCANTTTTTCTTTATCTAGATCTCCTTGATATTTATCNATTAAGAAGTAGATTGTNGAGAATGCAGCNAGCCAAGTTAGTCCATACCATCTNATTGCAACTGGGCCAATTTGAAAGATTATTGGATCTATNTCTGGAAGTAACATCAGGGCTTTCTAATTTCGTCTACNAAATCGAGTACNTCTTCNGGAGGTTCTTTTGTAAAACTTGATANNGTAAGTGCTACAGCAAAGTTTAAAATCATACCAAGTGCTCCGACTCCCTCAGGAGAAACTCCCATAAACCAACTTTCTGTATTATTAATATCAGGATTTATAAACTTAAAATAAATTATGTAACTAGCTGTGAATATCAGACCAGTAATCATTCCTGCGATAGCACCTTCTTTGTTCAACCTTTTGTAAAAGATGCCTAAGAAAAGAGCAGGGAAAAAAGTGGCAGCAGCCAAACCAAAGGCAAATGCTACAACTTGTGCAACGAATGCAGGTGGATAAATGCCGAAAATCCCTGCTATACCTATTGCTATTGCCGCTGATATTCTTGCATACCTAAGTTCTTGTCTCTCCGTAATTTGAGGCATGTAAGTCTTCTTCAGAAGGTCATGTGATACTGAAGATGAAATGACTAGTAATAATCCTGCTGCTGTAGATAGGGCCGCAGCCAAACCTCCTGCAGCAACAAGAGCTATTACCCATCCTGGTAGTTGTGCTATTTCTGGATTAGCCAGGACAATAATATCCCTGTCTATATAGATTTCATTTTCATTAGAAAAATCTTGTAAGTTTGAGACAAGTCTTTCGCCGTTCTCTCCTCTAATACCCGTAAAATTGGGTTTTATATTTTCTAATGCATTACCTGAAGAGTATTGAATTACTCCATCTTCATTTTTATCTTTCCATGCAATAAGTCCTATTTCTTCCCAATTCTGGAACCAAGCAGGGGATGATTTATAGGGTTGATCTTGTATCGAATCTATTAAATTCATTCTCGCAAATGCCGAGACGGCAGGAGCAGTCGTATACAGTAATGCAATGAAAATCAGTGCATAACCTGCCGATTGGCGTGCGGCTCCCACATTTGGAACAGTGAAGAATCTAACTATCACATGAGGTAATCCAGCAGTTCCGAACATCAGTGCTGCAGTTATACAGAAAATATCTATCTTACTCTTAACATTTTCAGTATAAGCAGCAAATCCAAGGTCCTTTGTCACCTGATCAAGTTTGTCCAATAAATAAGTTGGACTATCCACGAGTTTACTCCCAAAACCAATTTGAGGGACTATTTCACCAGTCATGAGTATTGAAATAAAGATAGCAGGAACAAGGTATGCNAATATAAGAACGCAATACTGAGCAACCTGAGTATATGTTATGCCTTTCATGCCCCCNAATACAGCGTAAAAGAACACTATTGCCATACCGACTATGACTCCAGTTGTTATATCAACCTCGAGAAACCTTGAAAAAACGATCCCAACTCCTCTCATTTGTCCGGCTATATAAGTGAAAGAAATAAAGATCAGGCATAAAACAGCTATCTTTCTAGCAGTCTTTGAGTAATANCGTTCGCCAATAAAATCTGGAACAGTAAACTTCCCAAATTTTCTTAANTAAGGTGCCAATAGAAGTGCCAAAAGAACATATCCTCCAGTCCATCCNATTAAATAAACAGANCCGTCTTTACCTAAAAATGCTATCAATCCTGCCATAGAAAGAAATGACGCAGCNGACATCCAATCAGCCGCAGTAGCCATTCCATTAGCAACTGGATGAACTCCTTTTCCTGCAACATAAAAGTCATTAGTTGATTTGGCCTTGGACCAAATTGCAATTCCTATGTAAAGTGCAAAAGTAGCACCCACAAATATATAAGTGAGGANTTGGGTGCTCATCATTCTTTTTCAGTATATTTTTTGTCTAGTTTTTTCATCAGCCAGACATAAACAAATATNANAATAACAAATACAAAAATACTCCCTTGTTGNGCAAACCAAAATCCTAATTTGAAACCTCCTATTTTTATNTGATCTAGGAAGTNTGAAAAAATAATTCCAAATCCGTANGACGCTATAAACCAAANCNAAAGCAATGAGAAAACNACTTTTAGATTNGATTTCCAGTAGCTTTGATTTTTATTTTTCATTATCTCATCAGGAGGTTAAAGGCCATTATCATAACTAAAAAGGCAAAGGCTATTCTNANTTTTTTTTGNTTCATCCTNTGNGCNATNTTNACACCATATTTNGCNGTNANNGAACTCATTANGCCNACAATAANNGTAGCTGGAAGATACACATATCCAATACTATTATCAGGAAGGATTTTACTATCTTGCCCAATCAAAATATAAGAAATAGAGCCTGCAATAGCTATCGGAATGCCACACGCAGCCGAGGTACCAATTGCATTCATCATTTTTAATCCCCTATGATAAAAATAAGGTACGGAGAATATTCCACCTCCAATACCGAATACACCAGAAAGCCACCCTATACCTCCTCCTGCAACAACAGGTCCAAGCAAATTAGTTCTAGGATTCTGGGGGGGTGGAGGAAATTCAAATATTAACTGAATTGAGGCAACTACTAGAAAAAGAGCCACTAAGCCTTGTAAGGTATTACTTTCGAGATATCCTGCAGTCAAACCTCCTAGGCCAGAACCAATCACGATACTTGGAGCAACTAGCTTAATTAGAGACCAATCAACAGCACCTTTAGAATGATGAGAAAGTGTAGATGATAGAGAACTGAATACTATGACTCCCAGTGAACTTCCAAGAACCATGTGTGATAAAATTTCATCAGGAAATCCTAAATAAGCAAATATATAAAAAAATGTAGGAATAATGATTATTCCTCCTCCTATGCCGAATAGACCAGCTAAGATGCCAGAAAATGAGCCCAACAAGAAGTAAAGTAGAATTTCCAATTACATTTATTTTATCACTATTGACCTTAATCTCTTGTAAATTATGTGTTTGATAGCTTTATCGGTCACTAAATCTAAAGATTGGAATAACAAAGATGCTTATTTCTATAAAGTTATAGCTAATAGAGATGAATATCATGAGAGAAAAACAACTGAAATGCACTGGTGGACCAATAAAGACTTACTTGCTGGAAAAGATGAACAGGCAGGTGGTACTTGGCTTGGAATAAATAAAGACGGAAGGTTTGCTGCCATTACTAACTTAAAAGAAAATAATGATAAAAAATATCTTTCTTCAAGAGGCTCATTAGTGACAGAATTTTTAGAATCAACTTTATCTGCTAAAGCTTATTTAGAAGATTTAGAGAAAGAGAAAGAAAATTTTGCTGGCTTTAATCTCATCGTTGGCGACAAGAATGGATTGTTTTATCTTTGTAATCGACTTGAAGGAATTTTTTTTCTACATGAGGGAACTCATGCACTAGGAAATTTAACACTCAATGCATCAACAAGTAAGGTTGAATCTATTAAAGGAGACTTGGATTTGTTAATTCATAATGGATTTAACGAGAGTGATGCAATTAATCTCATGAAGAAGGAATTTGGTAATCTGCATGAAAAAACAAAAAAAGAATTGAAGGTTAGAGATGGAGAAGAGATTCCATATAGGTTCATAAGATCTCCAATTTACGGGACAAGATGCACAACAGTTTTTTCGACCGAACCAACTGGAGAAGTGAGAATTTCAGAGAAAACCTATCTTGCAGAGGGAGTTGAGGGAGAAAAGGTATGTTTTTCTTTCAATNTGAANATCTAATNACCACGCACTGATTTTATGAAATAAGGAAGNAAGTCACTCAAGACTTTTCTGTAGGCTTCTTTTTTGAATTCTACNCCTGCATTAATTGGATGCCANTANCTACTCCAAATCCANTCAGAGAATTCTATTTGNTCATGTAAAGTAAGATCAATTTCATTNTCTTCTCCAAGGNACCTAGCAAGAAACCACTTTTGAGTTTGACCTTTAAACTTTCTATTTTTAANNGAAAAGTAGTTAGGTATTTTTGCCTTTGGAACATCATAGCTTATCCACTCATCATTCTCTTTTATTATTTCCAACTTTTCTTGGGTGATCCCAACTTCTTCATAAGTTTCTCTGAAAATTGCTTCTTCTGGAACTTCATTTGCATCTATACCACCTTGAGGAAACTGCCATCCATCTCCAGCTTTCCTCTTGCACCATAATAACTTTCCATCTCGATTAAAAATTATAATCCCCACGTTTGGTCTGTATAATCCCATTTCTTATTTTTTTCCCTTATGTGTATATGATAAAGAAAAAAAAGAAATTAGCCTTATTTGATTTAGATGACACTCTTTTTGATGGCGATACTGAAGGTGAGTGGGTAACATTTATGCATAAAAATGGCTTTATAGAAGATAGCTCTTTTTTTAAAGAAATGGAGGAATTTGAGAAAAATTACAGAGAAGGCATTTTAAATGTTTATGATTACTCTGAATTTCTTTTAAGTCCTCTTACAGGCNTCCATTTAAGTGAGATAAAAGAGGATATCAACAATTTCACTACAGACATCTCAGAAAGATTAACTGACAATCTAACAGAGGAACTATTGGAGCAACATNAGCATGATGCAAAGATACTTACCTCCGGATCTTTATCCTTCTTAGTAACTGAAATAGGTAAAAAACTTGGCATAAAAACTTGTTTTGGAACTGATCCAGAATATATTGATAATATATTCACAGGCAAGGTCTGTGGTAAACCAAACTTCTCTGAGGAGAAGGTAAGAAGAGTCATAGAATGGATAGGTTCTGAAAATTTTGATGAAATTTCTGCCTATTCAGACTCNATTCATGATCTTCCTTTGCTTGAGTTTTCTGATAAGCCGCATGCAATCAGTCCCGATAAAAAATTGAATTTGATTGCACTTGAGAGAGATTGGATTATCCGAGTTAGATAGTTTCTAATTCGTAATCTTCCATAGACGGGCAACTGCAGACTAGATTACGATCACCATAAACATTATCTACTCTNCCAATAGGTGGCCAGTACTTATTCTGCTGCATTCCTTCAACTGGATAAGCTGCTTTTTCTCGACTATATTTATGATTCCAAACTTCTGTGATTAGTTTTTTTGCTGTATGCGGTGCATTTTTTAGGAGATTATCCTCGNTTGAAACTTTGCCAGTAGCTATTTCCTCTATTTCTTGTCTGATGCAAATCATAGCCTCACAAAATCTATCTATTTCTTTAAGAGATTCAGATTCAGTTGGTTCTATCATCAAAGTACCAGCNACAGGCCATGACATTGTTGGAGCATGAAATCCATAATCAATTAATCTTTTTGCAACATCCTCCACTTCTATACCAGCTAGATCTTTGAGTGGCCTTATGTCGATGATNCATTCGTGTGCCACCAATCCATTTTGCCCTTTGTACAAAATATCATAATGATCCTTAAGCCTTTCAGCTATNTAGTTAGTATTTAAGATAGCATTTTTAGTTGCTTCAATCAGACCATCGNTTCCCATCATCTTTATATACATCCAGCTAATAGGGAGGATACTGGCACTACCCCAGTCAGTTCCCGAAACAGGGCCAACATTCCCTTTTTCATTATGAATAGATGGAACAAAGTCTTTTAGTTTTTCCACTACACCTATGGGTCCAATACCTGGTCCTCCTCCGCCATGCGGTATACAAAAAGTTTTATGAAGGTTTAGATGGGATACATCTCCTCCGAATGAGCCAGGGAAACAAAGACCCACCATNGCATTAAAATTGGCTCCGTCTATGTAGACAAAACCTCCATGAGAATGAATTATTTCGCATACTTCTGTTACGGATGTTTCGAACACTCCATGAGTAGAGGGATAAGTTATCATAAGGGATGAAAGGTTTGCCGAATACTTTACTGCTTTAGCCTTAAGATCTTCAATATCTATATTTCCTTCGTCATCACATTCAACAGGTACGACCTTTAAGCCAACCATCTGTGCTGAAGCTGGGTTTGTACCATGAGCTGATCTTGGGATCAGACAAATATCTCTATCAAAATCATTATTATTTTTATGAAATGCATCAATAGCCAGTAAACCTGCATACTCTCCCTGAGAACCAGCATTTGGTTGTAAAGAAATTGCAGAATAGCCAGTCAGAATAGCCAGCATATCTTCCATTTCTGTTATAAGTTGTTCATATCCGGCAAGTTGATCTTTAGGGGCAAAGGGATGTATGTTAGAAAATTCAGGCCAACTGACAGGAATCATTTCTGAAGTCGCATTGAGCTTCATTGTGCATGAACCCAAAGGAATCATTGAACGGTCAAGAGCAATATCTTTGTCCTGTAAATAACGCAGATAACGTAGCATCGACGTTTCAGAATGATGTTGATGAAAAACAGGATGCGTTAAAAATTCTGATTTGCGATGTAAATGTCCTGGAATTCCTGAATTGATTTCTTCAGCCATAAAATGTGAATCAAGTTCCTCGATTGAAGGTATTTTATTTTTACTGCCAAAAATGCTCCAAAGTATAGAAATATCTTCCG
>PAOE01000038.1 GCA_002707915.1 Gammaproteobacteria bacterium | reverse complement strand
TAATTATCATTTGTCCAAACTTGCATTGCATCACCTAAATTTACAACTATTGAATCTTTTTCTGGAGAAATATCAATCCATCCAAATTTTTTTGATTTTGCCTGAAGACCTCCTGTCATATCTTGATGAAGTAGAGTAAGAATACCCGGATCAGTATGATGATGAAGAGCCATGTCACCAAGTTCATTTACTTTATTTTTTTCTTCTAGACTCAAAGGATCACTAGTTGGATAAAAATTCAATCTTGCATTACTAGTCTTTGAATCCCCTGAAAAGAATTTATTTTTTTCTAGATTGAGGCATTTAAAAATTAGTTTCAGTGTTTTTTCTGCTACTTCGGATGATCTATGAAAAAAGTTCTGCATTGTTTCTTGAAATTTTTTTTCAGCAGGCCATTGGTTTATATCTTCCTCTTGTCTTGGTTCCATAAAATCGAAAACCTCCTTTAAATCTCTTTGTTGCTTAGTCAATTCTCTGTCATAAAATCCAAGAGGTATCTCTTCAGTTCGTAATATTTTTAGTTTTTCTTTTCTCTCTTGAGAAAAAAACCACTTTGACATGTTCCACATATCATCTATTTCTTTTTGCATTCCATGATTTTTAATTAAAAAGAAACCGTGATCTCTACAAGCGGAGTCTATAAGTTGTAGCTGATGATCATCAGAGAAAGCTGTTTCAAGGTTTATAGTTGGTACATTTGGATTACTCATAACCACTTGCCTTTTCAGAGAATTCAATGATGCTCTCAAATGCATGCATTGCCTTTAGCACATCAAGATCCTTTCTTTGGCCTCCAATAATTTGTAGCGAAGCTGGTATCCCGGACTCGAGGATAGAAATTGGAATCACACCGGCAGGATTTCTTGTCATGTTTATACCCATAGTGAAGTCAACCCATGCAGGTGTTTCCTCCCCATTAACAAAACCATCGCCAACTAATTTGGGAGCGTGTCCGCATGTTGCAGGAGTAATAATTAATGGAGATTCATTGAAAAATTCTTGTAGCTGATACCCTAATTTATGGCAGGTATCTATGGCTGTTGCGTAAGAAGCTCCATCCATTGTTGTGCCCATCTCGATGAACAATCTCAAAAGGGGATCTATTTTTTCAAATGTATCCGTTTCTATAAGATGTTGTTGTCTTCTCGCACAAGCAGAAGCCCAAAATACCATCCAAGCATCGACAGGATTTTCGTTCCATATAGATTCTTTCTCAATAATCTTTACACCAGCATCNGCAAGTTTGTTAATNGCATTCTCACAATGGCTCATAATTTCTTTATCGACATTTGAGAATCCCATAGTTGGAGACCAAATGACTGACTCAGGCAGCTTTTCCGTAAGTTGTTCGGCCCAGCCTAAGTTCTCACTTTCTANAGAAAAAATATCAGTTGGATGTGGTCCCACAGTTGCGTCCAAAGCAATAGCATTATCTTTNGTAGAAATAGCCATCGGCCCTTTTACGGTGAGTAAGCCTGATCCAGGAGGAGTATCTCCACCTATTGGTATTCTTCCCTGAGATGTCTTTATTCCAGCTAATCCACCCAGCGCGGCAGGAATCCTTATTGAGCCTCCTCCATCTGAACCAGTTCCCAAAGGTATCATTCCTGANGCCAGTGCNGCNGACGTACCACCCGATGAACCTCCAGAAGAGAACTCCAAATTCCAGGGATTTTTAGTAATTCCAAATGCAGTATTATCAGTTTTTCCTTTATGTCCGAATTCAGGAGTATTAGTTTTACCAAGTATTACGCATCCCTGATTTCGCATTCTTTCAACAAGTATCGAGTCCTTNGCTGCAGGAGNATCGTTGACATGAAGTTCTGATCCAAATGTCGTAATGAATCCTTTAGCATCNTCTAGATCTTTCACACCGATCGGTATNCCNGCTAATTTACCAATTTCTTCTCCTTTTTGAATTCTTCTATCTATATCTTCAGCTTGAATAAGAGCATCTTCATGATTTGTTGCACAGAAGGCATTGATTTCTCCATCAATCCTTTCGATATTATCAATGGCAGCTTGTGTTATCTCTTTTGCTGATACCTCTTTTGTTTTAACTTTATTTACCAATTCTTCTATAGAAAAATTTCTAAAATCCATTGTGTTCTCTCCAATTATTCAAATGATGTTATCATTTTTTTCCCACTATGCTTTTAATTAGTTATGAACTTTGAACATTCCAATAAAACTAAAGAACTTATATCTCTAGTTTCATCTTTCATAGAAGATAAAATTAAACCGCGCGAGCAAGATTACATAGAATCTATGGAATCTTTTCGCGAATCTGGCAATCCATGGCAAGTTCCAGAAGTTCTTTATGATTTGAAAAAAGAGGCTAGAGAACAAGGCTTATGGAATTTTTCATTAACTGGTGAATTGGGATATGGATTATCAAATTTAGAATTCGCTCCTCTTGCTGAGATGATGGGAGTTGGGTGGACATCTGAAGTTTTTAATTCATCTGCACCGGATGCTGGAAATATGGAAGTTTTAGATAAATATGGAAGTGATTATCAAAAAGAGCGATGGCTCAAACCTTTATTAAACGGAGAAATTAGATCCGCATTTGCTATGACAGAACCCAATGTTGCTTCCTCTGATGCTACAAATATTTCAAGTTCAATTATAAGAGAAGGTGATGAATATGTTATTAATGGAGAGAAGTGGTGGACTTCTGGGTTTGGTAGACCTGATTGTGAATTCCTGATTTTTATGGGTGTTTCTAACCCCGATGCTCCAAAACATCAGAGGCAATCACAAATCATAATACCTAGAGATGCTGACGGCATAAGCTTAAAGAGAATGTTAACAGTCTATGGATCTGATCATGCCCCGAATGGTCATGCACATTTAATTTTTGAAAATGTGAGAGTTCCTGTCGATAATATGATACTTGGAGAGGGAAGGGGATTTGAAATTGCTCAAGGAAGACTTGGTCCAGGAAGAATACATCATTGTATGAAAATTATAGGTGCTGCTGAGACAGCTCTTAAATTATTATGTGAGCGAGCAATAACAAGAAAGGCATTCGGTAAGGCACTGGCTGAGTTGGGTGGTAATTATGATGTAATTGCAAGATGTCGAAACGAAATAGAAATGTGCAGGTTACTTACATTAAAAGCTGCTTATATGATGGATACTGTTGGTAACAAAAAAGCTAAAAGTGAAATAGCACAACCTAAAGTGGAAGTTCCGAGTATGGCCGTGAGAGTCATTGAAAGAGCAGTGCAAATTCATGGCGGCGCTGGTGTCTCTCAGGATACGCCACTTGCAGGTTTGTACAGTTCCATACGGTATCTCCGTATTGGAGATGGACCAGATGAAGTCCATTTAAGAACAATTGCTAAAGAGGAGCTTAGTAAGTATTTAAATTAAGCACTTATGTCTTTATTTTTCTGACTCGATTTTATTGATAACATTTTCGAGGCAAACTCTANCTCTTTATCAGCATTTTTTTTATTAAGTTTAAATTGTTCAGAATCTTTGGTTGCAATTATTATTCTTCCTGAATCGGTATCAACTCTAACGCTGTCCGACCTAAAAAGTTTATTCTTCTTGGATATGACAATAGCTTCCAGCTCATTATTTAAGTCTTCTGGGTGACAACCATCGATCAATTTTTTGAGTTCTTTTAATTTCATATTGTAATTTTAAGAATTAATAGTTTTGCTATGAGTCTCTATTAAGTAAAGTCCGCTGCTAAGCTTTCAACTGTTGCTAAAGAAAGCTCTTTGGTTTTTATGTTGTAATTTGGATGGTCTATTCCCGCATATAACATCTTTTTGGCTTTGAAGTCTTCGATCATGGNATTATTAAATTCAAACCTTAAAAAATGTACTGCCGAAGTTTTCTCTTCATTTGATCTTTCCAAATCTTCATCTGCTATGGCATAAACCCTTTCGTTTTCTCCTATTTGCAACCAAACTTTATCTTCCACAAGATGTAGGTCTTTGAGTCTTTCCGCCCTAACTTCTTTGTCAGGATACTCAATTAGCATTGTTGCTTTGAGATTAGTACCATCGGGAATAAGAGGATTGTAGGCTGATAGTTCCTCCTCTATTCCGTCAGCCTCAAAAATCTTTTCTATTCTCAGCATTTCCTGTACTTGATACTTTATAGTTTCCATGCTTTCAAAAAGTAAACTTACATTCTCTCCTATCTGAATGAGTCTATCTTTTTTTATNGAAAGAACTTCCGANCTCAATACTTCTCTCTTAGAGCTATATTCTTCTAGAGTAAGTAGGTCACTTTTATTTAGATTTGTCATTTAATCAACTCCATATGCTTTTTTTATTAGTGATATTGGATGGGCTGAATCTGGTTTATTTTTTGAAACATGTTGAATTTGTTTGGCAGCTAGTGGNCAGTCGCTTGTCAAGTGGTCTGGCTCTGCTTCATCCACTTTTCTTGTTACTGGTCTCGCTATTTTTACTGAGTTCTTATGTGTTTCTTCTCTGACAGCATATGTTCCGTCATGACCAGAACATCTCTCAATAGCTTGAACTTCTGTATCTGGAACCATTTCCAATAACTCTTTAGTTTTCGGACCTATGTTCTGAACTCTTTGATGACAAGCAACTTGATAGGCTATTTTTCCTAATGAGTTTTTGAAGCTTTTGTTCATCAATCCTTTGGACTCTCTATCGGAAAGGTATTCGAAGGGATCAAATATATGCTGCTTTATCTTCTTAAGGTCATCGTTTTCATCAAAAAGTAAGGGCAACTCTTGCTTGAACATCAAGACGCAAGAGGGTACTAAGGAGATGATATCGAAACCTTCATCTATTTCTTGAAGCAATTTCGGAACATTGTGTTTCATTAAATTTTCAACAGATTTAAGATCGCCTAAATCCAACTTAGGCATACCGCAACATTTATCATCTAGGATTACCCTCGTTTCTATGTTGTTATGTTCAAANACTTTCAATAAGTCGTTTGCTAGTTCAGCGTCATTATTTCTGCAGTAGCANCCAGTAAATAAAGCTACTTTACCCGTCGTTTTATCAGTAGCAGTGACATTCTCTATTGATTTTGGAATATATGTCTTTACCGACTTTTCAAAATTTGGCCATGGTGCTTCTTCATGAACCCCTGTTATTTTAGAAGCTATTTTCCTTGCCTTAGGGCTTTTTGAAATAGCCTCGTAAGTAATGTCAACCAAGGGAAGTTTCATCAATTTGCCGAGAGAATCAGTCGAGGTTAGCGCACTGTCTCTGGCTCTTTGTTTCAGTGATTTATTTTTTTCCTGATAGGCAATTGCTTTGCCTCTAAGCATTAAGTGTGGGAAATCAAGTGCCCATGGATGAGGGGGCACATAAGGGCATTTGGTTTGGTAGCATAAATCGCACATGTAACATTCATCAACGACTTTTTGAAAGTCATTTTTATCGACACTATCTAATTCGAATGTTTCAGATTCATCGATTAAGTCAAATAGAGTAGGGAAAGACTCACACAAACTTACACATCGTCTGCATGTGTGACAGACATCGTATACTCTTTCGGATTCTTTTAGAAAACCCTCTTTGTCCCAAAAAGAATCCTCTTTCCAATTTACTGGATGTCTAGTAGGAGCCTCTAGGCCTCCTTCTTTATCTGAAAATATATCTGACATATGAACTAATAAGGTGCGACATGCGCACCTTATTGAAGTTGAGAAATGTAATTATGCTAGCTCTTCTAGAGCTTTTGAAAATCTATTCGCGTGAGATCTCTCTGCTTTTGCGAGAGTCTCAAACCAATCAGCTATCTCATCAAAGCCTTCTTCTCTAGCAGTTTTAGCCATACCCGGATACATATCTGTATATTCATGAGTTTCACCGGCTACAGAAGCTTCTAGATTAAGTTTTGTTTCGCCCATAGGTAGACCAGTTGCTGGATCACCCGTTTCTTCTAAGTATTCNAGATGTCCGTGGGCNTGACCAGTTTCACCTTCTGCAGTGGATCTAAATACAGCTGCGACGTCGTTGTGACCTTCAACATCTGCTTTGGCAGCAAAATAAAGGTATCTTCTATTTGCTTGAGACTCGCCTGCAAACGCNTCTTTTAAATTTTGTTCTGTGTTAGTTCCTTTAAGACC
Source organism: Gammaproteobacteria bacterium (assembly GCA_002707915.1). Taxonomy (GTDB): domain Bacteria; phylum Pseudomonadota; class Gammaproteobacteria; order Magnimaribacterales; family Magnimaribacteraceae; genus Magnimaribacter. The sequence goes on along the minus strand of PAOE01000038.1, from coordinate 37,455 downwards.
TGACATAGTTTTCTCCTATATAAAATTTATATTTTAGTTTAAATTTTTTAAAATTTTCTTGATGAAATCGATTATTAGTTTGATAACAATTCTCATTAAGAAAATGTACTAAAATTTCTGAGCGCGAATTTTAGTTGTCTATATTGTATTTGTATAATCATTTATATAAATTATAATGATAGATATTTTCTATAATGAATCTTAAAGATCTCAAATATTTCTCAAGTCTAGCTAAGCATAAAAATTTCAGTAAAGCTGCTAAAGAATGTTTTGTTACTCAACCNACTTTGAGTAATCAAATCAGCAAACTTGAGGAGGAGTTAGACCTAGTTTTATTTGAGAGAACCAATCGAAAGGTTTCCATTACTGAGGAAGGTAAGTTAATTTTAGATTCAGCACATAAGGCGCTGGAAAGTGTTTCTGAGATCAGGAAGTTAGCTCACTCATTTAAAGAGCCTCTCACTGGCAAATTAACTTTGGGAGCAATACACACGTTGAGTCCATACCTCTTGCCCATAATTTTACTTCCCTTGAAGCATGCATACCCTAATTTAGATTTAATTCTCCTAGAGGCAACTACTAATGAGCTACTAGATGAGTTGAAAGCTGGAAGAATTGATGCAGCTTTATTGGCGACTTCTGTAAAAAAAGAAAAGAAATTAGATGCATTTAAANTATTTAAAGAGCCTTTCTGGTTAGCCCACCCAGCTAATCACAAAATTTATACCGTTGATAATATTCAAGTAAAACATTTGCAAAAGTTAGATTTACTTCTATTACCNGAAGAGCATTGCTTATCTGATCAAGTAAAATCAGTTTGTGGGATAAAATCTGTAAATTCTGACGATGCGATGCAATGGTTGCATGCGGGCAGTTTAGAAACTATTCTCCAATTTGTTGCTATGGGTCAAGGATCGACATTGGTTCCTGCTCTTGCAGCCTATGAGGGAAGAATAAACACTCAAGGCTTAGTAGTGAGGAAGTTAGACATAGATAGTGCTTATAGAAATATCTCGATTGCATTTAGGAAAGATTACTCAAAAGAATCAGATTTGAAGGNATTAGCGTCCTTCATAAAAGAAAATCTCCCGAATATTGTTGAAACTACTTAAATTTTATTGCAGTTTTTTTTCACAAGTTTATTATTGATTAAATAATGTAAAGGGGAGGCTTAGTCCTGAGAATTAAACCCTTTGAACCTGATCCATACAATAATGGCGGAGGAATTACATGGCATCATTTTCACATAAGTATTTTTTATTTATATTCCTTTTAGTTCTACACACTAATATTTCTTCAGAAATCGAAGATGAGATAGTAGTAACAGGAGATTGGAGAGAAATTAAGAAAAGCGATAAGGACTCAAGCCTTAAAATTTTTGACCAAACCTACCTAAATAAAAATCAAGTTAAACATTTTGAAGATTTAACTTACTCTATTCCAAATTTAAATTTTGCTGCTAGTGATTCTAGACCTAGATATTTTCAAATTAGGGGTATTGGTGAACGTTCCGGTTATGAGGGAACTCCCAACTCATCAGTCGGTTTTTTGATTGACGATATAGACTTTTCTGGTCAGGGAGGTATTGCCTCTTCTTATGATATCCAACAAGTAGAAATTTATAGAGGTCCGCAAGGCTCTCGTATGGGGGCTAATGCCCTCGCTGGGCTCATCTACATAAAGACAAATGATCCTGAAGATATTTTTGAAGTAAAAGCTAATCTAACATTTGGAGATTTTGGAAGAAAAGATTTTGGTGGCAGCATTAATATTCCAATAAATGAAAAATTTAAGTATAGATTTAGCTTCAAGAAAGAAGATATGGATGGATTTAGAAAAAATCTGTACCTAAACAGATCGGACACATCTAGAAAGGATGAAACTTCTTATCGAATGAAGGCTAATTATGATATCAACCAAGTTTCCTCACTTGACTTAGTTTATTTTTCCCATGATTTTGATGATCCTGCCGATATTTGGACAATAGATGACTCCCTCAATACTCTATCTGATAGACCTGGAATGGATTCACAAGACTCTAGTGCAATGGGTTTAAAGTATTTTAGGGAATTAACTTTTGCTGACTTGCAAGTTTTTGGTTCTAAAACAGATACTGACGTTATATTTAGTTATGATGCTGATTGGGGAAATCCAATTTCTCATGCTCCATATGTTTATGACTATTTTTCTGAGACTCTCAGAAATCGTGATACTTCAAATCTTGAAGCAAGGTTATTGTCAAATGCCTCTCAAGGGTTTGATTGGATAATCGGATTATCTAGTTTTGAAATTGATGAGACAAATTATAGAAGTGATGACGGAGCTTACGGAGATCCATTTGATGGATACGATACCTTTTACAGCACTTCGTCCTTCTCAAGTGATTTTTCTTCAAAGAGTAAATCTATTTTTGGAAGCATAGACCTCAGATTAGACAATAACTTCATTTTGTCTTTTGGGGCTAGGTGGGAAGATTGGGAAGCTAATTACAAAGATTCCAATCAAGAGTCCTTCAAACCATCTGATAATATGAATGGTGGAAAAATCTCTTTAAGTAATAATCAAAGTGAAAACACTACTTTTTTTGCAAGTGTAGCGAAGGGATATAAGCAGGGAGGTTTTAACCTAGGCACGGGTTTAAATAATTCAGAATTTAATAATAGTATTAACTATGATCCAGAATCTTTAATAAATTATGAAGTAGGCATTAATAAGCTACTACCAAATGCTGATGGATATCTAGATTTAGTTTTTTTCTACTCAGATAGGAAAGACCAACAAGTTCTTATATCCACTCAAGTTGACCCACAAGATCCAAATACTTTCCTTTACCTTACTAGGAATGCAGCTCAAGGAAGAAATTATGGTCTTGAATTAAGTTTTGAGGGCAAAATTTCAGAAAACTTAAGCGCTTTTGCAGATCTTGGTTTCTTAAAAACTGAGATAAGAAATTATGAGTCTAGGCCTGACTTAGAAGGAAGAGAACAAGCTCATGCTCCCAGTTATAGCTTTTCAGGAGGATTAAATTGGAAAATTGCTGATAACTTTGAACTCCTGCTTGGAGTCAATGGAAAGAGTGATTTTTATTATTCCGATTCACATGATAATAAGTCAGAAGACTATATTCTGACGAACTTGAATTTAATTTATACTCATGAACAAGCAACATTCAATTTTTGGGTCAGAAACCTCTTTGATGAATATTACTCTTTAAGAGGATTTTATTTTGGTAACGAACCACCTAATTTTGAGGATACACTCTATCAGAGACATGGTGATCCAAGAAACCTTGGTATAACGGTTACCTATGATTTTTGACTTTTTGCCAATCATTTTTGAGGCATTAGCAGTTCTATTGGCGATTACCTATTTATTATTAGCCGTGAGGCAAGACATTAGGTGTTGGTTTGCTGGAATACTCAGTTCTCTGATCTATCTATATCTAATGTTCAGTGTGAATTTGTATATGGAATCTGTACTGCAGATATTTTATGTTGGAATGGGTTTTTATGGATGGTTTAAGTGGAATAAGAGTCAGCAGATGTCAAATAATTCAAATATAGTAACTTGGAGACCCGCAAAACATCTTGTTGTTGTATTTTTTATTGTATTGACTGGATTAATATCTGGAAACTTATTAAGAGAATATACCGATGCAGTTCTTCCTAATGCAGACTCGATTACAACAATTGGTGCTCTTGTGGCAACTTATATGGTCGCAAAAAAAGTTTTAGAAAATTGGTTTTATTGGTTTGTTATTGATGCAATTTCAGTGATGCTCTTCATTGAAAGGGAGCTATATCTAACAGCATTATTGTTTTTAATTTATTTGATAATAATAATTTTTGGATACAGGACATGGTTAAAGGATTATGAACTTCAGAGTAAAGTATAAATTTTTTCTTTTTGATTTAGTAACCGGTTAAAAAATGTGTGAGAATAAGATACTAAGGAGTTAATTATGGCTAAAGCTTTATACCCTGGGACTTTTGATCCTATTACCTTAGGTCATATAGATATTATTGAAAGAGCTCTGCATCTTTTTGACGAAGTGACCATTGCAATTGCTACTAGTGCTTCAAAAAAACCAATTTTTACTCTAGAGGAGAGAATAGAACATGTGGAGAAGATTTTTGCAGGTAATGATCGAATCTCTGCTATTGGATTTACCGGTTTAGTTGTTGATCTTGCAAGAGAGCAAGAATCTAATGTTTTAATAAGGGGTTTAAGAGCTGTTTCTGACTTCGAATATGAATTTCAGTTAGCCAACATGAATAGGGCTATGTCACCAGATCTAGAAAGTGTCTTTCTTACACCAAAAGCAAAATTTTCTTTCCTCTCTTCGACTTTAGTAAGAGAAATAGCCTCTATGGGTGGGACCATTGATTCTTTTGTAGATCCAATTGTTAAAGAAGCTCTACAAAATAGGTTTAAAACTTAGCCTGACATTTAGGACAGTAAGCACTAGCCCTTTGTCCTATTCTAATACCCTTAATTTCTGTTGAGCATTTATAACATTTCTCTCCTTCTCTTCCGTACACTTTTAGGCTTTGCTTAAAATATCCTGGAGCATTGTCACCGCTTACAAAATCTCTTAAAGTTGTTCCTCCATTTTCAATAGATTTCCTTAAAATTTTCACAATTTCTTGCGCTAGTAAATTGAACTTTTTTTTCGTTACTTTTCCTGCTTTAGATGTTGGCCTTATTCCGGCTGCGTATAGAGCTTCGCTTGCATAAATATTTCCTACGCCGACAACAACACGGGAGTTCATGATGAAATTCTTGACAGAAGTTTTTCTTTTTCTGGAGGCTTCAAAGAGATACTCTCCATTAAAAGAATTACTGAGGGGTTCAGGTCCTAGATGCTTGAGAAGAAAATGTTTTTCAATATCATCGGTCCACAAAAAACAACCAAATCTTCTTGGATCACAATATCTGAGGTATGTCCCATCTTCAAAACAAAGGTCAATATGATCATGCTTTTTGATATCAGCTTGTTTACTTATTCTCAAGCTTCCTGACATGCCAAGGTGAATTATTAAATACTCTTTCGAAACTTGTAAAAGTAAATATTTTCCTCTTCTTTGTATTCTATCAATTACTTGGTTTTTTAATTTTTTGGGTATCTCCTCTGGAACAGGCCAGCGTAGTGAGGGATTCCTTATGATTACCGAAGAAATTTTTTTCCCTATTATATAGGGTTCAATGCCACGTAAGGTTGTTTCTACTTCGGGTAGTTCAGGCACAACTTATTTATTAACTGTTAGAACGGTTAGATCGTTAACCTTTTTACCTTGAATAAAATCAACAATTATTTCAGCTAATTCCGCACCAACTTCTTCTTGAACAAAATGTCCCACTCCCTTCAAAGTTATGATTTCAGGATTTGGAATACGATTTACAAAATCTTCTTTCATTCTAATGGTAATCTTTTCTTCACCACCAAAAGCTACAAGAAAGGGTTTATTCCATTTTTCGTAAATTTCTTTCCAATATTTTTCATTTTCTTGAAGTTGCGTTGGAATTAAATATGGCCAAACGTGTGCACCAGCTTTATATCTTCCATCTGGGAAGGGAGCTTCGTAAGCTTTNTTTTCGCCATCAGTTAGCTTTAATCGTCCAAAAGTCTCAATTATTCCTACTATGTCCATATCCTCGGAATAGTATGAGTGGGCTATCCATTTCGTAAACATTGAAATTCCTTCACTTTCAGAAGAATTTTCATTGTTAAGTGCAACATATGCTTGCTCCTTAAGCTCATCAAAAGATATTGGGCCATTCCACCAGACTGCAAGTTCGATCATGCGTTGAGTAACCCATCCTCTAATACCTTCAGCTGCAACCATCCCAGTATTTGATACAACAACTCTATCAAATCTATCCGGCATTTCTGCAACAACCCTTAGACCAACAAGTCCACCCCAATCTTGGCCAAAGTGAGTAGCATTTTTAAGATTTAACCTCTCAATAAATTGTTTCATCATTTCAATATGATGCTCATAGCTATAGTTGCTCTTAGATTCAAATTTATCAGACCTGCCAAAGCCAACCATATCAGGTACAACTACTCTGTAGCCTGCATCTTTGAAAACAGGAATCATTTTTCTAAATAAATAACTCCAAGTAGGTTCACCATGAAATAGAACTATCGGCTCAGCATTTTTTGGTCCTTCATCAAGATAGTGAATTCTAAGATTATCAATCACTATATAGTTTGGCTCATACGGAAAGTCTTCCAAATCTTCAAATCTATCATCGGGAGTTCTAAGCACACCTTCTCTTATTTCAATAGTTTGAGCTGTGAAGCTTGAGGAGACTAATAACAAGGAGAAAAAAAATCTTTGTATAAGATTCATACTTTCAATCCATTTGATTACTTATATTAAATAAATCATCAGGACTTAAAAGACCAACTGAAGCCTTTAATCGTAGCATGGAAATAATATACTCATATCTTGAACTTGAGTAATCTCTCTGAGCTTGAAATAGCCTTTTCTGTGCATCAAGTAAATCTACTGTATTTCTAGTTCCAACTTCATAACCTATTTGTGTAGCTTCCAGAGCAGACTCAGCAGAGGCTAAAGCCTGTTTTCTTGCGGTTACATTAGCAACTTGTGTTTGCACTCCAAAATGATTGGATCTCACATCTCTGATTGTTGATCTTTCGGTGTAAATCGCTTGTTCTTTTGATCTATCGTAATTGGCATATGCTTGACGTCTAGCAGAGCTTATAGCACCTCCTGCGAACAAAGGTAAACTGAATTGTATGGAATACTGTCTTGTATCTTGTTCAACTCCAAATAGTGGATTTTGAATAAAGCCACCAAATTTTCCTTGCTTAGTTGTGCTTTGGGAGATCCGGCCAACGAGATCAACTTGCGGTAAATGATTTGATGCAGATGCCCTAGCAGTTGCTTGCGCTGCATCTCTTTGAAGTTTAGCAGCTTTAAGTTGATAATTATTTCTCAATCCCAACGTTACCCAACTTTCCCTATCTACCGGATCTGGTGATGAGATGGAAAAATCTTCCCTGAGTGGAGATAGAAGATTTATCTCCCTTCCGACGATGGAAGTAAGTGTTTCTTGAGCTGTATCAAGTTGTGATTCTCTGGCAATTCGTGAGACTACCGTAAGATCATATGCGGCTTGTGTTTCTTGGACTTCTGTAATCGCTGCGAGTCCTACATCAAACCTCTTTTTTGCAAGATCTTTTTGACGACCAATCGCTTTTTCCTCTGCTCTTGCGGCATTAAGACTATCGATGGAGTTAAGTACATTAAAATAAGCTGAAGCTACTCGTATCATTGTCTCTTGTTGCTGGTAGGCAAACTCGGCAGCTGCTGCTTCAGACAAGGCATTACCCCTTTCAAATTGAAACCATTTGTCTAATCTAAAGATAGGTTGATTTAGATTAGCTAAATACGCATTGGAGTTGTACTGATCAATGAGTTGCTCTTCTACTCGGTACTCATTCCATGTTGTCGTACCAGATACTGTCAGGGATGGTAATAGTCCAGCTATTCCCTGAGCTTTGTTCTCTTTTCCAGCTCTGTAAGTTGCCTCTGCAGCTTTAAGAAGAGGATCATTTTTAAGAGCTAATTCATAAACTTCAGCTAAATTTTCAGTTCGAAGTGAATTTATGCCAAAAATTAGAATTAGACTAACAATGAAGGATAATTTTTTTAATAACAGCATGTTCAATTTTTGATTAGGTGTATTACTCTACTATAACACCTCTAAGATTCGCAACAAAATTAATTCTTAGCCTATAATGACAATTTTAAAAATAAGGAGAAATAATGACAATTCAAGTTGGCGATACTCTACCTTCAGTTAACTTAACAATGATGACTGCAGAAGGTCCGAAGCCCATATCTTTAAATGAACTATCAGCAGGTAAAAAAGTTGTTCTTTTTGCAGTCCCAGGTGCTTTTACTCCCACCTGTAGCGCACAGCATCTCCCAGGATTTATTGAAAGAAGCAAAGAAATAAAAGAAAAGGGTGTTGATTTAATTGCCTGTGTTTCTGTTAATGATCCATTCGTGATGAAGGCATGGGGAGAAGATAGAAACGTTGGTGAAGACGTAATGATGTTGTCAGACGGAAACGGAGAATTTACTGCTGCAATTGGATTAGAAATGGATGGTAGTGGTTTTGGATTAGGAACTAGGTCTCAGAGATATGCAATGATTATAGACGATGGTGCAGTTTCGGTTCTGAATGTTGAACAAGGCCCAGGTCTTGATGTAAGTTCTGCAGATACAGTTCTTGAGCAACTCTAGGCTATGGCAAAGCCCATTTATGACATAGGCCAAATATGTGAATTAGATAAGTGGGAGACATTTATCAATGGACAGCCTTTTGAGTTATTCGAAAGATTGCGAAAAGAAGCACCCATATACTGGCATGAAGAAAGTTTAGATTTCGAACCTGGTTTTTGGGCCCTTACAAAACACGAAGACATAATTAAGGTCTCAAAAGATCCAATTACATTTTCTTCGGCTGTGGGAGGGCATTTAATGTCGATGGGTGATCCAGAAGTTGTAGATCCCGCGGCTGTAGCAGCGATAGTTGGAAATATGATAGGAATGGATCCCCCTGACCATCAGATTTATAGAAAAATGGTTGCCCCAAGTTTCACACCCAAAGCCATAAGAGGTCTCGAAGAAGATATGCGTCTTAAGATTCGTGAGCTGCTTGAAAATGTTGAGGGTAAAAGTGAATTTAATTTTGTAACCGAAATCGCTGAACAACTTCCTTTATGGGTTTTATGTGAAATGATGGGCATACCAGAATCAGATAGATCTAAGATTAGAGATTTAGTAAATAATTTAACTGATGCTTCCATCCAGCAAGATCCAAATAATTCATTTCAGATATGGGTAAATTACATGGAACTTTTCAAAATGGGCAGGGACATGATAGAAGAGAGAAGAAAAAAACCAACTGATGATCTGATGAGTGTGGTTGCTAATACAAAAGTTGAGGGGGGTGACCTACCTCCGGAACTTTTGGATGGCTTCTTCCTTTTAATGGTGATAGCAGGCAATGAAACCACGAGAAACACTTTAACTGGGGGATTGATGGCTTTAACTGAGAACCCTAGTGAGAGAGAAAAGCTCTTAAAAGATCCATCTTTAATTGCCAATGCTACTGATGAGATGCTTAGGTGGGTAACTTCAGTAATTTATTTTAGACGGACTGCAACAAAAGACACTAACATCAGAGGTCAAGATATCAAAGCAGGAGATAAGATAATTATGTGGTATGGCTCGGCAAATAGAGACGAAGATATTTTCATAGATGGTCACTTATTTAAAGTCGATAGACAAAATGCCAAGAAGCATCTTGCTTTTGGAGCAGGGGAGCATCTTTGTTTAGGAAATAGGCTTGGGCATATGCAAATAAGAATTTTATTTGAAGAACTTTTGAAACGCTTTCCTAATATTCACTCTGTGGCTGAACCAGTGAGAATACCCTCAAATTTTTTAGCTGGAATCTCTGAGTTAAAAGTAAGCATTTAAATGATTTCAAAGGGAGACGATTACCCAATTCATCAATTACCTACTCCTATTTCAGAAGTAGGAACCGATAGAAATTTTTACGATAGATATTTTTTTAATGGATATAACAATGATGCAAGTATTTTCTTTGGTGCTGCTTTCTGTGTTTATCCAAACTTAAATATAAAAGATGGAAGCTTTATTTTCATTCATGAAGGGGTGCAACATAATTTTCGTTATTCCGGTTTTCTTAACCAAGAAAGAATGGAAACAACCGTTGGNCCTTTAAATATAGAGATCATNAAACCTTTGCAACANCTCAGAATTCNTTTAAAAGATTCTGATAAAGANATTGATGTTGATATTACTTTCACGGGNCGGTTTGAACCTATGGAAGAACCAAGAATGACTTTAAANAATGGACCGAGAGTCACAATGGACTCTACTCGAATGACTCAGCATGGCAATTGGTCGGGGTCTATAGTGTTTCAAAAGAAAAAATTCGACTTAAAGAAAGAAGGATTGGTTGGAACTCGTGATAGATCATGGGGCATTAGGCCNGTAGGAGCTGCAGATGCTCAGATGATGCCTTCAGACAAATTACCACAATTTTATTGGTTATGGGCTCCAGCTAATTTTACAAATTTTTCTTCTCACCTTTATTTTGTTGATAACGAAGAAGGCATTACTACGCATAGTCACTGTGTAAAACAAGAAGAAAAAATAAGTTCAAAGTTTGAAGAATTAAGCAAAGAAATTGAATATAAAAAAAATAGTCGAAGAATTTCAAAAGCAATTTTTTCTGCTTCGAAGAAAGATGGATCTAAAATATCTTGGTCCTTAGAACCTAAATATCATATCTACATGTGTGGATTGGGCTACATGCACCCAGAGTGGGGACATGGGCAATTTAAGGGCGATAATCAGTCACATTATGACAGTTATAATCTTAATGAAGATTTACATGATCCACCATTCCTACATATTCAAGCTATATGTGAATTTCATGTCGTGGAGGACGAACAAAAACATAATGGAATTGGTGTCCTAGAACAACTAATTTTTGGACCGCATTCTCCCAGTGGTTTTAAGGGTCTTCTTGATACTTAGACGGATGTCTGAAAGTTTAAAATCATTGTTTTCAGAGTATTACTCAAATTTAGTAGGAAAAAATATTTCTATAAGTTCCTTAGAGAGAGTATTTGGAGGTGCCAGTAGAGAGACTTACAAAATCTTGGTCAGTGATGCGTCAGGAAATCAGGAGAAGCTAGTATTGAGACTATCTCAGGATAGCTCTTTAATTGAAACTGAACAGAAGACAGAATATTTAGCCTATACAGCATTTCAAAATTCAAATGTACCTGTTCCTGAACTTATCGATATGAATGAAGGGGCAGAAATTCTTGGGAAACCTTTTATGTTAATGAAGGAGCTAGAAGGGCAAGCTGCCAATCCATTTTCTCCCAATATTTATGCNCCATATGAAAAAGAGCTTGGCAAGCAGTTTTGGTTTATTTTAGGTCAGATAGCAAGTAAAAAAATAGATGATAAAATTTTCAAAAAACTATCTTTAGATACCCAAGAACCTTACTGGAAAATAGAGTTAGATAAATGGGTTAAAGTCATCAATGAAGATTCTATAGGCATGGAACCCGTTCTTGAGGCGGGTATAAGATACTTGTATGAAAATTCGCCAAAATTGAACTATGGCACTTGCCTTGTTCATGGAGATTACAGGAGTGGTAATTTTCTTTACCTAAAAGATAAGATAACAGGAATTCTTGATTGGGAAATGGCCCATATTGGAGATCCGCTAGAAGATTTAGCTTGGGCATTGTCACCGATATGGAGTTGGCAAGATAAACTTAAGCCTGCATATCTAATAAGCAGAGAAGAGGCAGTGAAAATTTGGCAAGATTCNAGCAAGATATCAGCTGATCAAAAGTATCTTGATTGGTGGGAGTTGTTTGCTGCCATAAAGGGAATGGCTATNTGGACATCTGCTGGTCATGAATTCAAAACAGGAACTAATATTGACCCCATAAATCTTTTCTCAGCTTGGATTCCTGGAGATATACACTTGGAAATAATTTTAGATTTTTTAGAGGCAAAATTATGAAACCAGAAATTAATCTAGCCCTTATTAATGCAGCTCAGGAAATAATTGGTAGATTTAGCCCTCTCATTGAAGATGAATATGAAAGATCACGCCTAGGCTCATGGGGTGCTTTGGTTCTTATTTCTGCAATGAAGTTTAATGATGCAGCTTCATCTCTAGAGAAGGAGAACGAGGATATTATTCATTGGCTCAATCCAGATAGAGATGATTTAAAGAAAATGAAGGAGGAAGGTTATGTTGGTGATGATAAAACCTTTGACCAACTTGAAAAGAACAATCAATTACTCAGGCATAAAATCAACCAAAAGATGGTGAATCTTGAGATTGATAAAGACAAGAAGGCTTTGAAGGAAGTTTATGCCTTGATGAGATCAATGCATCAGAGGCGAAAGGTAAGTGATTTTATTGGGTTGTTGCAGCAGTCAGAATCTTAACTAGCCCACTGAATGAATGACACAAAACCATAAGCGCCCACCAACATCGGTGCTAAGTAAAGAGTAGGAAGTACGACTTTTGATACTTTCTTTGCTGTTTTTTCTATTTTTTCCAATTGTATTTATCAATATAGTTAATAANAANTAATTATATCATTTTAATTTATATAAGTCTATAAATAATATGAATATATTGAAAACATCTATATATATGGACATTTCATAAGTAACTTATGGAAAATTCTACAATTGCTATCCCGTTTTCTCCTCTTACAGAGTACAAAAGATACTTTCTATCCCCATCTTGAAAAACAGCAGGATCCCTTAATTGATTTACAGGTGTATTTATTGCACTGGCAACCGATTTATACAGAGGTAAGTTTGCNCCTTCCCACTNTTTTTCTGGCCTTAACACCTCTATTGGTTTTGTTGGACTCCATGATTTTATTGGCTTTGATAAATCAAAAGTTGTTAAAAGAATTCTCTCTGGTGTATCTCCTTTTCTCGTAAAGAAAACTAATAAAGTATCCCCTTCAACCATCACCGCAGAATGGCGAGTTGTTTCTTCCATGACCTGATGTTGTATTTCATATTCATCAATATCACCAACTTTCTTATATATAATCCCAGGCATTGAGAGTGCGAAGTCATTACCCTTATAGCTGAATTTCCTTAAATAAGGCCAACCAACAATTTTCTCCTTTGGATAAAAATTTAAACCATTAAATGAAGTAGCAACTCTTGTATTCTGAAGACCAAATTCATCAAGCCCGTGAAAATACATTAATATTCTTTTGTCTTCATCATCTACATGCGCATCTGGAGAAGCTATATGAGGAATTGTTAAGTCGTCAATCTTATCAGGAATAAATTCTCTCAGATCATCATGGACATCTATCGGCTCTAATGTATTTAAATCAAAATCTTCCGGTATTTTTGGTTTAAGTGTTAGGAAATTTGATTCATTAAGATGAAGCACACCACCGTTATAAATATTCCACGGCCCTCGTAAGTTACTAGAGTATGCAAGGTTAATTCTATCCCCTTTATGATCAGCAAAATAAAGGTAATAAATTCCTAGAGGATCTTTTATCCACTCGGGTACTTTTATCAAAGAAGGGCCTTGTACATTAAATCCAATCTCNTGGTTATGAAAAGGTTTAATTATTGGTTCCTCAACAAAACGCTTTATATCTATTTTCAATTTCATATCTCGCTCTGTAGCTAGCTTTAAGAAATAATCGGCAAAATAAAAATCCTTGCTTACCTAAAAAACTATATTCGTATCCCTTTGTTACAGTTGCAAAGGTATAATAAGTCAAAACTCCATGGCAAGAGAATACACTGCAAAGTCTATAGAAGTCCTCTCCGGACTTGATCCGGTCAAGAAAAGACCGGGGATGTATACNGAAACCTCAAGGCCAAATCACCTTGCTCTAGAAGTAATAGATAACAGTATTGATGAGGCTTTGGGAGGATTTGCTTCAAAAATAGATGTTGTCCTTCTCGAGGATGGATCTCTAAGCGTTGAGGACGATGGTCGTGGTATGCCTGTTGATATACATCCAGATGAAGGTATACCTGCAGTTGAGCTAATTTTTACAAGGCTCCATGCTGGGGCAAAATTTTCAAATGAAGATTATAAATTTTCTGGAGGGCTACATGGTGTAGGTGTTTCTGTAGTTAATGCATTGTCCTCTTTTCTTGAAGCAGAAATAAAAAGGGATGGACAGAAATACTCCATTAGATTTGAGGAAAGTGAAAAGAAAAATGATCTCAAGAACATAGAAAAAGTTGGTAAAAAGAATACTGGAACAAAGGTAACATTTTTACCGGATCCTCAATATTTTGATAATGCCAAAATATCTGTTTCACAACTAAAATCTGCTTTAAAAGCAAAGGCAGTTCTTTCTCCGGGATTGAAGATTTCTTTCAAGGATGAAAATACTGGTGAATCCGTATCTTGGTGTTTTGTTGAGGGGCTTGCAGCTTATTTGGCTTCTTCAAATGTAGGTGGAGAAGTTGTTCCTTCAGATCCATTTGAGGGTGAATTTATGTCTGAAGAGGGTGGCCTTACTTGGGCCCTTCAATGGGTTCAGGGAATAACTGATCCTATATCAGAAAGCTATGTAAACCTTATTCCCACATCCCAAGGAGGGACTCATGTTAATGGCACTAGGTCAGGTTTAACAGAGGCATTGAAAGAATTCTGTGAGTTTAGAAATTTAATACCAAGAGGTGTAAAGTTAACATCGGATGATATTTGGTTAAATTGTAGTTCAATAATTTCAGCCAAGGTAAAAGATCCACAATTTACCGGTCAAACTAAAGAAAGACTTTCTTCAAAGGAGTTCACCAATGTCTCATCCCAGATTATCAAAGACTCCTTCAGCTTATGGCTCAATCAACACACTGAGGAAGGAGAAATCATAGCAGGTATTTGTATAGCAAATGCTCAAGCACGCCAAAAAAATAATAAGAAGGTAGATAGGAAAAAAATAGTTTCAGGTCCAGCTCTTCCTGGAAAATTAACGGACTGTACATGTGATGATCCTGAAGAAGGAGAGTTATTTTTAGTTGAAGGAGAGTCTGCTGGTGGCTCAGCAAAACGAGCTAGAGATAGGAAATTCCAAGCAATTCTTCCATTGAAGGGAAAAATTATGAATACTTGGGAAGTCGATGTTGGTGAAGTTCTAGCTTCCCAAGAGGTAAGTAATATTGCTATTGCATTGGGAGTAGAACCAGGAAGTAATAATCTTGAGGGTTTGAGATATGGAAAAGTTTGTATTCTTGCTGATGCTGATTCAGATGGGTTGCACATAGCCACGCTGCTTTGCGCATTATTTCTGAGACATTTTAGGCCGCTAGTCGAGGCAGGTAGAGTTTATGTTGCAATGCCTCCTTTATATCGTGTCGATCAAGGCAAAGAAGTTCATTATGCTCTTGATGACGATGAGAAAGATAGACTTGTGGAAGAGCTGAAAAAAAAGAACAAACGAACCAAGATTGAGGTTCAGAGATTCAAAGGTCTAGGTGAGATGAATGCCTCTCAGTTAAGAGAAACAACTATGCTGCCAGGTGCAAGAAGGTTGGTTCAGTTAACGGTTAAGAGTGGAGATAAATCTGCGCAGATAGTTGATATGCTCTTGTCTAAGAAAAGATCTCAAGATAGAAAGGAATGGTTAGAAGATAAAGGAAACCTTGCAAATGTCTGAAAAAACTGAACAACAGTCCTTAAGTCAATTTAGCGAAAAGGCTTATCTTGACTATTCCATGTATGTAATTTTGGATAGAGCATTACCCCATATAGGAGATGGATTAAAGCCAGTTCAGAGAAGAATAATTTATGCAATGTCTGAATTAGGTCTAAGTTCAGCAGCAAAATATAAAAAAAGTGCGAGAACGGTTGGTGATGTAATAGGTAAGTTTCATCCTCATGGAGATACAGCAGCATATGAAGCTATGGTGCTCTTATCTCAAACATTTTCTACCAGGTATCCTCTTATTGATGGACAAGGGAATTGGGGGTCTATAGATGATCCTAAATCTTTTGCAGCAATGAGATACACAGAATGTCGCCTCTCTCCATATGCCAAAAGTCTTCTCGAAGAGTTAGGTCAAGGAACAGTCGATTGGGCTAGTAATTTCGATGGGACTCTTTTAGAGCCATCGGTTTTACCTTCAAGACTTCCAAATCTTCTCTTGAATGGGGCTACGGGAATCGCGGTAGGAATGGCTACAGATATTCCTCCGCATAACCTGAACGAAATAGTTAAGGCTTGTATCAAAATTTTAGATGAGCCTAAAGTAACAGTAGAGGATTTATATCCAATAGTACCAGGGCCGGACTTCCCAACTAAAGCAGAAATTATATCTAGTGAAGAGGACCTAAAGGAAATCTATAAATCTGGAAGAGGCTCAATAAAGATGCGCTCAACATATTCAATAGAAAATGGAGAAATTGTTATTACAGCATTACCTCATCAAACATCCAGTTCAAAAATATTGGAACAAATTGCTATCCAGATGGACTCAAAGAAGTTGCCCATGATCGTAGATCTTAGGGATGAAAGTGATGAAGAAAACCCGACAAGATTAGTTTTGGTTCCAAAATCTAATCGAGTAGACAAAGACGCAGTTATGAATCATCTCTTTGCAACAACTGATCTGCAAAAGAACTATCGAGTGAACATGAACTTGATAGGGCTTAATGGAAAGCCACAAACGAGAGACATAAAGTCTGTTCTTAAAGAATGGCTCTCCTTCAGGACTCAAACAGTTACAAGAAGATTACAACATAGGCTGGATTGGGTTCTAGATAGATTACATATATTAGAAGGATTATTAATTGTTTATCTCAACATAGACGAAGTAATAAATATTATTCGCAATGAAGATGAGCCCAAGAAAGTCTTACAGAAAAAATTCAAGTTAAGTGTTGTGCAAGTTGAGGCTATTTTGGAAATCAGATTGAGACAATTGGCAAAACTGGAAGAAATAAAAATAAAAGAAGAGCAGGGTAATCTCGATACAGAAAGAAAGGAGTTAGAAAAGTTACTTGGTTCAAAAGCAAGATTAAAAACCCTAATTAAAAAAGAACTTAAAGCCGATGCTGAAATCTATGGTGATGAGAGAAATAGCCCTATTGTAGTTAGAGAGGAGGCTTCAGCTTTTGACGAGGCAGAATTAATATCGTCTGATCCTGTTACGCTGGTTCTTTCAAAAAGAGGTTGGATAAGAGCAGCTAAGGGACACGATATAGACCCTGAATCATTAAATTTTCGAGAAGGGGACTCCTATTTTGCATCATCCTTATCTAGAAATAATTTAAATGCTGTTTTCCTTGATTCTAAAGGTAAGGCCTACACATTACCGTGTCATTCTCTTCCATCAGCGCGTGGTCAAGGAGAACCTCTTTCTGGAAGATTAAATGCTGAATCTGGAGAGACTTTTATGGGTGTTATCTCTGGTAAAGATCATGCAAAAGTAGTTTTAGCATCCTCTTCAGGATATGGATTCATAGCCCAACTAATTGATTTACAGACAAAGAATAAATCTGGTAAAGCCGCAATCAGAGTACAAGAAAACGCTAAGGTCTTGAAACCATGTCTGGTTAATAGTGAGAATGACTATATTGCAGCTATTACAAACCAAGGAAGAATGCTTGTCTTCCCATGTTCAGAGCTACCTCAACTGGCTAGAGGTAAGGGTAATAAGATTATCGGAATCCCAAAACCAAGTTTTGAATCTGGTGAAGATTTTCTTCAGGAAGTTATCACTTTGCGTGAAGGAGAAGAATTAAAACTGATTAGCGGAAAAAGATATTTCTCAATTAAATACAAGGATTTAGAAAACTTTTCGGGAAATCGAGGTAGAAGAGGAAATTTCTTGCCCAAAGGTTTTAGAAAGGTTGATAGAGTCGAGGTTATNAGACTAAATACCNAAAAGGAATAATTGTTGAGTAGTTAGCTGCATGCGGAGGAATAGATGAAAGAAAAATTTCCCTACTTAGGTAATGATGTTTTGATAACACAAGACATGTGCGATCTAAATGAACACATGAATGTAATTTACTATGCAAAAATATTTGAAGATGAATTTCCATTTTACGATTCACTAGGATTTACATCAGACTATTTCAAGCAAGGATATTCTTTTTTTACTTTGGAAATGAATATCAGGTACCTTAAAGAAATGCGTAAAGGAGAAATTGCTTCACCATGTTTTCGATATTTTGCAGTTAAACCTAAATTAATTCATTATGGCGGTGTTCTCTTAAATGAGTCTGGAGAGGTGTCTTCAATAACNGAAAATGTCTTAATTCATGTAGATATGAATACCAGAAAATCTTGTGAAATGAGTGATTCTACGATTGATCACCTTAAAGATATGGTTGCAGNTCACTCCGCTACTGGAGAAATCGATTTTGAGCTNAGATTGAAGATTTAAATTAGTTGCAACTCAGCTTGAATTTTTTCGTCGAGCAAAGGCAGCACATCCAAGCTTTTTAAATTCTCTTCCAATTGATCAAGCTTTGATGCTCCAAGAATCACAGTAGAAACATTTTTATTCAATAAACACCAAGCTATGGCTAGNTTAGTTAGGCTAGTNTCAAGNTTTTCNGCTATTGGCACTAGAGAAGTNANCCTTTTCATTCTTTCTTGACCTCTTTCAGAATCTACCATTGATTTTCTTAACCANTCATAACCTTCAAGCGAAGCCCTAGAATCTTTTGGCACTCCATCAAGATATTTTCCAGTTAGAGCTCCTGATGCAAGGGGAGACCATATTGTTGTTCCAAGACCATATTTCTCATATAGAGGAGCATACTCATTCTCAAATCTATCACGATCCAAAAGATTATATTGAGGTTGCTCCATAGACGGAGGTGAAAGGTTATTTGAATGAGCAAATTCGTAAGCTTCAGTGATTTCTTCAGCAGTCCACTCGGAAGTACCCCAATAAAGNACTTTNCCTTGAGTTATNAGATTATGCATTGCCCAAACAGTTTCTCCTATAGGAGTTTCAGGATCGGCTCGATGACAAAAGAAAAGGTCTAAATAATCTACTTGCAACCTTTCCATAGCTTGGTGGCAGGCTTCGGTTATATGTTTTCTGCTCAGACCTCTTTGAGTGGGAAGAGGATTTTCTTTGGCTCCAAAGAAAACCTTTGAAGATACACAATAAGAATCTCTTGGATTATTTANTGACTTCAAGGCTTTTCCCATTACGATTTCTGATTCTCCTCTTTCATAGCCTTCTGCATTATCGAAAAAATTCACACCTGCATCTAAGCACTTACCGAACATCTTCTCTGCAAGTCCTGAATCAACNTGTTTATTAAAAGTGACCCAAGAACCAAACGATAANTCCGAGACTTTTAATCCTGATTTACCCAAATTTCTATATTGCATTTCTANCCTCCCAATACCTCTGTAAGTATTTCTAAACCTCTTTCTATATCTTCATCAGGGATGTTTAAAGCNGGTGCNAATCTNAGACANGTTGTACCTGCTGAAACCATGATAAGCCCTTTCTCATATGCATCATTNAACACTAAATCTGAAGTTGTGCCTGCAAGATCACAACCTATCCATAAACCAGAGGATCTTATNTCAGTTAATAAATTTTTATCNTTTAAATTCGTGAGNTATTCAACAAATATACTTTCTTTTCTTTTGACTTCTTTCAAGAAGTTATTATCAGAGACTATTTCTATAACCTTATTTGCAACGGCACATGCCAGAGGATTCCCACCAAAAGTTGAACCATGGGTTCCAGGTTGCATAGATTTTCCAATTGCCTCTGTTGTTAATGTGGCGCCAATTGGTATACCTCCCCCCAAACCTTTTGCAGATGTCAATATATCAGGAGCAATATCATAGTTCATGTAACTATAAAGACTTCCAGTTCTTCCTACGCCACTTTGCACTTCATCAATAATTAATAGGACTTCATTTTCTGAAGTGACCTCTCTAATTTTTTTTAAGAAGTCTATGGTCGCTTCATAAACTCCTGCTTCACCTTGAACAGGTTCAACTATTACCGCGGCAGTATTTTTATTGATGAGAGTTTCTAGACCTTTCAGCTCATTAAAATTGCCATGAGCAATTCCAGGCATCAATGGCTCAAAGCCATTTCTGTGAACTTTTGAACTGCCCAGAGATATATTTAGAAGAGAACGTCCATGAAATGAATTTTTAAATGAAACTATTTGATCTCTTTTTTCGCCTTTCGAAGAGTAGAATTTTCTCGCGATTTTTATTGCAGTTTCATTTGCTTCAGAGCCAGAGTTACTAAAGAAAACATTTTCTGCAAAAGTGTTTTTTGTAAGACGCTCCGCAAGTTCAATGGCAGGTTGATTAGTTAAGTAGTTACTCAAATGCCATAACTTCTTCGACTGAACAGCTAAGGCTTCAATTAAATCAGGATGAGAATGCCCAAGAGAATTTACAGCAATGCCTCCTCCAAAATCAATGTATTCTTTGTTATCCTTATCCCAAATTCTGGAACCTTCTGCTCTTTCAGGTATAAAAGAAGCAGGGGAGTAGTTGGGAAGCATGACATTGTCGTACAGTTCCCTTAATTGATTATTTTTACTATTTTCTTTCATCTGAAGAAATTTTCGGGGCAAGCAATAGTATTATAGATAGCCTTTTTATATGGTCAAAGTTGAAAGTAATATTGCTGAGAATACACATCGTATTTTACTGCGTCCAAATCAGTCCACTGATTGGAAAATGAGTTTGCTTTTCATTTTTGTAATTGCCTTTACTTGTCTTGCAATTGGCATAGGCTTTGCGTTTGCTGGAGCAACCATGATACTGCCTTTTGCAGGTTTAGAGGTTTTATTTGTAGGTATTTGTGTTTACCTCGTTATGAAAAAAACCTATAAACAAGAAGTAATCACTTTAACTAAAGAAAAATTAAAAATTGAAAAGGGTACTGGAAAAATTGATCAAGTTTGGGAATATTTCAGAATGTGGTCGTATGTCTCTGTGGAAAAGCCTGAACATCCCTGGTACCCAGCGCATATCATTGTCACGTCCAAGGGTGAGAGGGTCCCAATTGGTGATTTTCTAAATGAAGATGAAAAAGAGGATTTAGTGACTAATTTAGAAAGGATAATAGACCAATTAAAATAACTATTTTCTTTGGTTGAACCTCTTTCCAACCATTGCAGATGTAATATTAATTTTCTGAATATCTATTGTTCCACCGGCAATACCCCAGCCCCATACATCTCTGTATTTTCTTTCCATAGTATATTCTTTATTGAAGCCATAGCCCCCCATTAATTGCATTGCTGAAGCTACGACTTCTCTGGCTGTTTCGTTCGAGAAACATTTACCTACACTGGATTCAAATATGCTCGGAAATCCTTCTTGAGCATTGTGTGCTGCTCTATGAATAAGGAGCCTAGAGGCTTCCACTTTCATAGCCATTTCAGCTAACTTCATTTGAACCGCTTGGAATTCAACAATAGGCTTGCCAAATTGTTCTCTCTCTTGAACATAATTTATTGCGCTTTCTAAAGCACCAGAAGCTTGTCCGAGGCACATAGTCGCATTTCCACATCTCTCTAAATCGAATGCTTCCATTAATTTTTTAAAACCTCCGTTTGCCTCAACAATTATGTTTTCAACAGGGACTTCTACATTGTCGAAATAAATGTCTGCGGATGGGATGCCATTCCAACCCATCAAGCTTTCTTGCTGACCAAAACTCACACCTGGCGCATCTTTTTCTACATAGACCGCTCCTATACCATTGGCACCAGGTTCATCTGACATCCTGCAATAAACAACGTATCCCTCTGAATGTCCTCCTCCAGAACACCACCGTTTTGTCCCATTGAGAATAAATTTATTATCTTTTATTTCCGCTTTAGTCGTTAGATCAGTTAAAGCTGAACCCGCATTCGGCTCAGACATAGATACAGCCACAACAATATTGCCTTTACAAACCTCAGGTATAACTTTCAGCTTCAATTCCTCCGAAGCAAAATGTTCGATAGCTTTGACAGGACCTACACAGCTTTCAAATATTGGAAAAGCAACAGCTGATGATACTTTTGCAAATTCTTCCATCACCAAAAGGGCATCTAAATTTGATAAACCTAATCCTCCATATTTTTCATCAACATTTATTCCCAAGAAGCCCATTTCAGAGTACTTCTTCAGCCAATCTTTTGATAGTGGTTCACTTGTATGTTCCATATGATCTGCAACTTCTGACATTTCTTTTTTCGCAAAATTTCTTGCAGTCATTTGTAATTCTTTTTGTTGGTCAGAAAGTTTAAAGTCCATAAATATCTCCTATATGATTCTGTCCTTTTTTAATTGATTAATTTCTTCTTGGGTATACCCTAATTCCATAAGTATTTGTTGATTATGCTCACCTAATTCCGGAGATCTATGTTTAATTTTTCCTGGATTTTCAGATAATTCAATTGCGGGTCCAACTACNGAATATTCTTNCTTTAAAGTGGGATAAGAAAGTTTTACGAAAGATCCTTTTTCTACTATGTGTCTTTCTTTNAATGTCTCNTGAGCTCTTAACACTTCGCCAACTGGNATTCTTGATTTTTCAAGTTCGTNGATGGCTTCTTTGGAAGTTCTTTCAGCACACCATTCAGACATTNTCTCACTTATTAANTGTCCATTATCGCCCCTACTTAAATCATCTTTAAATCTTTCATCATNAAGCNATTCTTCNTCACCCATTAAATTTACCCATCTTTCGAAAAGTGGTTGCCCAACTGTTTGCACAAGTATCCATCCATCTTTTGTTTGGAAAGTNTCAGAGGGACCTGAAGTCTGAGCTCTATTCATAGAGGCTATCCTATTAATATCAAGAAGTTCTTGCTCTATTAGAAGATTATTGGTGGTGGTAAGAGCTGTCTGAAGTAGAGAAGTTTGGACTCTTTGTCCTCTGCCTGTTTTAAGTTTTTCAAGATATGCCAAAACGGTTCCGAAAGCAGCTAATGAGGCACTGCAAAAATCTACATAAGGTGCATATGCTTTTGTAGGTTGATCAGGATCTCCTGTCATATCCATCGCCCCAGACATAGCTTGAGCAACACCATCAAATCCAACACGCTCAGCATAGGGACCTGAAGTCCCGAAGGCTGTATTAGAAGTAAGAATTATTCCAGGATTAATTACTTTCAGTCTTTCGTAATCAAGACTCATTGATTTCAAAGTCTGTTCTGGAAGATTTGCTATGACTATATCGGATCTCTCAACAAGTTTTTTTATAATCTCTTTGCCTTTATCCTTTGTTGGATTAAGAGTAAGTCCTAATTTATTTCTGTTCAATTGAAGAAACATTGCACCTTGACCATCTTCTGTAACCGGAGTGACAAATCTGTCTTCACTTCCATTCACTCTCTCAATTCTTATTACATCAGCTCCATAATCTGCAAGTAACGCACCACAGAAAGGTCCTGCTATATACCTTCCAAAATCTAGTACTTTTACACCTTCAAGTATTTCACTCATAAACTTCAATCTTTTTATCTTCTTACATTCTTTTAATATCGTTAGCGATTATAATCAAGCTATGACAAATCAAGAAATACCAGAGGGTTTTAAAGAATTAAAAATACCTCAACCNCATATAGAAAATTTGGGGCCGGGATATTACAAAAAAGAAAATGATGAACTATTTATGATTTTCTTTGCTAAAAAAGAGCATAGTAATTTTTATGAATCTGCTCACGGTGGAGCCCTTATGGCTCTGGCTGATTTTTGTTTGACTTCGTCAATGATGAAAGACAGAAATAGTCTCGTTACTACAGTAAGCTTCCATACTGAGTTCATCGCACCGGCTCCTGTAGGAAGCATGCTTTTAATTCGTTGCAGAGCAACTAAAATAGGAAAGTCCTTAGGATTCTCAGAAGGAGATATAACTTCTGATGGTAAATTAATCATTACTTTCGGAGGGGTAGGACGAATACTTAAATCATAATGGAAAAAAATTACGAAATTATTGTTTATGGAGCTTCAGGATTTACAGGAAAAATTTGCTGTAAATATTTAAGAGATAAATATGCCGACCTGAAGTGGGGAATTGCAGGTAGGAATGGAGAGAAATTAGAACAGGTAAAAGCTGATTTAGGACTTGATTGTAATGTATTGATTGCAGATGGAGGAGATTTAGATGCACTCAAGAGTCTTGCTAGCCAAACAAAGGTCGTTTTGTCCACAGCAGGTCCATTTGCGAGATATGGATCCTTATTAGTTCAAGCCTGTGTTGAGGAAGGTGCCCATTACACAGACATAACAGGTGAGAATCATTGGGTAAGAGGCTTAATTGATAAACATCACTTAGAGGCTGCATCAAAGGGTATTAGAATAATTCCGTCTTGCGGATATGATTCTATTCCCTCCGATATAGGTGCTTTTTTCACTATTTCTCAATTTGATAAACCGGTTAACAGGGTTGATGTTTATCATCAAGCCCAAGGAGGAGCTTCTGGAGGCACCACAGAAACAATATTTACTATGGACGGTGTGGGAAAAGAGATGAGAGACCCTTTCGTTCTTAATCCTGAAAATACAGTTTCTGAAGAGCAAAGAGAAAAGTCTAAGGATGGTTTTANTATTGAAGAAGTTGATGGTCTTGAGGGCTGGTCGGGTGTTGGGGTAATGGCTATGGCAAATACAAGGGTTGTACGAAGATCTGCAGCTTTGATGGAACAAAATCAAAAACCTTATGGAAAAAACTTTACTTTTGGAGAGCACGGCTTATTNGCTTCAAAGAGAAATGCAAGGCTAGCTTCCTTAGGTCTTCTATTAGGCTTTATAGTCTTAAGTACACCTTTAAAGTATCTAGTGAGACCCTTTTTGCCTAAGCCAGGTGATGGACCCAGTCAAGAAACTCAAGACAAAGGCTGGTTCAGAGCAACTTTTGTTGCTGTTTCAGAAGATAATGATAGAAAGATATGTTCAATGTATGGATCNGGAGATCCNGGATATAAGTCAACTGCAAAATTAGTCTGTGAATCAGCGCTTGCCCTAGCCAGATCCAATGAACTTCCNGGTGGAGAAGGATATGGNGGTGTTCTAACCTCTGCAGTAGGCTTGGGAGAAGTTTTGGTTAACAGGTTAAAAGATGCTGAAATCGAATTTAAAGTTTTGAACTAAATTTTAAAACCTTTCAATTTCTTTTTGACAAGTTTGTTCTTCAGCGACGCTGTNTCTATTACTCCGTTTTTAAATGGAGCCCAAGCCTCTCCTTGAATTAGAGGGCTGAGATAATTCTTACANGATCNTGTGATATCGAATCCATCTTTCGTTATGAAATTTCTTGGCATTTTCTTTTCTACATTTGCNACNTTTGCCAATTCTANTTTCCCAATTTCCCAACTATAAGGCTTTGCTTTTTTTCTAACAACGATGGGCATAACTGAATTTTCTCCAGAAGATGCATATTCGACTGCAGCCTTACCTACTGCATATGCTTGATCTAAGTCTACCTTGGAAGAAATATGCCTAGCAGATCTTTGTAAATAATCTGAAACTGCCCAATGATTCTTATAGCCTAATTTATTATTTATAATTTCGGCAAGTCGGGGTGCAACTCCACCGAGTTGTTTGTGTCCGAAAGAGTCTACGGAACCACTATCAGCAAGAAACTTACCGTTTGCATACTGCGTTCCTTCTGACACAACAATCACACAATATCCCTCCTTATTTACTACCTCTTTAACTTTCTTAAGAAAAGCTTTTTCATTAAATGGGACCTCAGGTAGTAGTATTATATGAGGTGCTGAATTTTCTTTAGATTTTGCAAGTCCTGCAGATGCTGCTAACCAACCTGCATGCCTTCCCATAACCTCTAGAATAAAAACTTTCGTTGAACTTTTTGACATACTTTTTACATCAAGCGCAGCCTCTTTAGTCGAGGTAGCGATGTATTTAGCAACAGACCCAAACCCTGGACAGTTATCAGTGTAGGGCAAATCATTATCTATGGTCTTAGGGATGCCAATGCACGTTACAGGAAACCCGGCGTCTACAGTGTATTGAGCAATCTTGTTAGTTGTATCTTGAGAGTCCCCTCCTCCATTATAGAAAAAGTAACCAATATTATGCGCCTGAAATACATCAATAAGCCTTCTGTATTCTCTTTTATTAACATTGAAATCTTTAAGCTTATGCCTGCATGAACCAAATGCACCTCCAGGAGTATGCATCAGCTTTTTGATTTCTGAATACTTCTCCAAGCTAGTATCGATAAGTTCCTCATTAAGAATGCCTACAATTCCATCTTTTCCTGCGTAGAGTTTGTTTATCTTCTTTGATTTCCTAGCTCCCTCAATAACTCCANAAGCAGTAGCATTAATAACTGATGTTACTCCTCCGGATTGGGCATATATGGCATTCATAGCTTTCATCGAAAGAATAATACTTCAAAACATTTCTATCTTGAATTCATTCTTGCTAGTTATAATGAATTCATGTCTAAAAAAAGAGTTCATATTCTTGGAATTTGCGGCACTTTCATGGGGGGGCTTGCTTTATTAGGCAAAGAGAANGGNATGGATATCTCAGGATGTGATAATAATGTTTATCCTCCCATGTCAGATCATCTCAATGACATGGGAATTGAAATAATTGAGAGTTATGATCCTTCTCATCTTCCAAAGGCAGATGAATATGTAATTGGAAATTCAATTATGAGAGGAAATCCAGCTCTTGAACATTTACTATCTTCAAAAGCCAATATAATTTCTGGGCCAGAATGGTTATACAGCAATATTCTAAAAAATAGAAAAGTGATAGCTGTTTCAGGAACGCATGGAAAAACTACTACCACGGCAATGATTGCTTGGATATTCCAAGACCAGGGTATNGAGNNNGGATATTTGATAGCAGGAAAACCTAAAGATTTCGAGAAATCTGCTAGAAAAGGTAAACAGGATATATTNGTTTTAGAAGCAGATGAGTATGACACAGCTTTTTTTGATAAAAGGTCGAANTTTATTCACTATAAGCCTGACACACTTATCATNAATAATTTAGAATTTGATCATGCAGANATATTTCCNGACNTNTCATACATCTATAGGGAGTTCCATAATTTAATCAGAACTCTCAAAGAGGAAGCTGAAATAATTTTCCCTANAGATGATTTGAATATATCAAATGTTCTAAATCTTGGGTGTTGGAGTAAGTTGATTGACTANAGNTTTAATGAACAAAATATAAATTCTGTAAATTTTTCTNATTCAAGCAACAAAACNCNTTTAANAATTGANAATGAGAAGGGAGANCTAGATTGGAGCATGNTTGGTGAGCATAATGCAAGAAATGCNATGGTTGCNTTATTGGCAGTGAACATATANGGCATAAAGTTGNCTGATGGAATTAACTCACTAAAAAAATTCAAAGGAGTTGCTAAGCGACAAGACNTGCTGATGGATGAAGAGAGATTATTGCTTATAGAAGATTTTGCTCATCATCCAACAGCAATTGAAACAACCCTTAAAGGTATAAAAAAGGCTTACTCAAATAGGAAAATTTATGCTGCCATTGAATTAAGATCCAATACTATGAAGTCAGGTTTTCATGATGAAAGATTGATAAATGTATGTTCTTTCGTTGATAAAGTTTTTTGGAAAAGTGAAGATAAAGATCAAGCTAATAGGCTAGTTGAAGCTTCACCAGATAAGTCTTCGCAAATCATCAATATTGATAATTTTATTGATGAATTCAAGCAAATAAACAGGAAGGGCGATGTATTGGTTGTAATGTCAAACGGTAATTTTGATAATCTTTCACNATTGCTGATGAATGAATTCAAAAAATGAATCAAGAAATAACATGNCCTCTTTTTCCACTGACAATTAATGTATTGCCTGGAGCTCTTCTGCCATTGCAAATTTTTGAACCTAGGTATATTGATATGGTCAAAACATGTCTAAGTAAATCCGAGGGATTTTGTATAGTTCTTTCAAAGCCAGATCATCAAAAAAATAACGGTTTACCAGACCATCATGATATAGCTACCTATGTTGAAATAATTGACTTTGATCAACTTGATAATGGATTACTTGGTATCACTGTACAAGGTAAATACAAACTAAGAATTCAAGAAAGATGGTTACAGCCTGACAACCTTCTTTTGGGTAAGGGCTTAATGATCGAGGAGGATGCAGAAGACCTTTCAGAAGACTCAAGATATAGTGACATGTGGAGTATGGTCAAAGAAATAACCAATCACCCAGAAATAAAGAAATTAAACTTAGAGCTAAACCTGAAAAGTTCATTCAGTGTTTGCTATATATTGGCAAGCGTTCTGCCACTTACAGCTCAAGAGAAACAAACCATCTTGGAATTGGACAGAAACCAAGATAAGTTAGAGTTTCTTAAAAAGATTATAAAAAAGCTAGGAGGTTGATCGACCTAGCCCTGCCGCCAATTTCCGTGAAAGCCATAAGGAACTCTATGGGGTAGTTTGGCTTTTGCAATTGGACCACTTGAAATATTTTCTGCATCAAAAATCATTAGGTCAGATCTATTTTCTTGTCCTAAAAAAGCTAGCGAAAGAAGGTATCCTTCACCTTCATTCGCGCTTAAAGATTTTGGAACAAAAATAGGTTCTCCAACCGCATCAAATTCTGAAAGCGTAAAACTATCTTTCTTATCAGTTTCAAAATCATAACTTGTAATGGAGTTAAAACTCACACCTTTAGGCGACTCCCCGTTATTAGAGGCATAGTAGCCATATCTGTATTTAGACATAGACTTTCTTTCATCAAGTCTAGGGAACTCCCCAATACTATCATCTAGATAGTTTTTCTTTATTGACCCTGAGTTGGAGTTTAAATCTATCTCCCACCTGTTGAGTTTGGCTTCACCCTTCTTTAGATCTGGTGCGGATCCATCAAGATGAGGAAACATTGGAGCCTCCTCGAATTGCATCATATCTGCAATGATCTTTCCATCTTCTTCAAAGGCATTCATAGGATGAAAAACAAAGCAAGGGTCGCTCTCTATCCATTTGATATCTGCTACTGTTCCATCTCTTGGCATGATTCCAATTTGACTTGGCCTGTAAGCATCCCAAGCAATAGGAGACTTACCTTGCGCTGCTAAATTGAAGTCTATAATTAAAGGAAAGATAGGAAAAATAACATGTTTAGTGGTAACAACGAAATCGTGAACCATGCTGGAATATGGAGTATCNAATTCTGAAAAGGTTGTCATAATCCCTTCAGAGTTAATTACAAAATAACTCATNTTATTCACTCCAAAGCCATAACTAAATCCGATCATATCTCCTGTTTGTGGATCAATCTTGGGATGAGCTGTCATAGCNGAATTTAGCTTTCCTTTATAGTNATATGCTCCCTTAGATTCTAAAGTTAATGGATCTAATTCNAAGGGTTTATGCCCCTCTTCAAGTGCCAAAAGTTTNCCTGAATGGAAAACAATATTNGTATTAGCAGTTCCATCTTCTCCATCAAAATTAAATATGGGATCGGGTTGCATTGGATTGAGGGCATTGATTAGAGATCGGCCAGCTTTCCTTTCTTGTTTCCATTTTGAAGTTTGTGCCCATCTATTTAGGTAAGAGACTTTTCCNTTTTCAAAATGAAATGCATGTATCATGCCGTCACCAGCAAACCAATGATAATCTCCACCCATGGGAGGAAATTGTGGATCAGGTCCATTCCTNTAATAACTACCAAAAAGATCTTTGGGGANGTCGCCTTCGACAATTAAGTCATTTATATTGCTCTCCATCCTAAGGGGAGCATAGTTNCCTCTTAAATTTGGGTGATCTGGATATGTTTCTGTCATGGCGTTTTAATTTTTTTTCTAAAGTACCTTATTAAGATAAATATGACAACAATACCTGCCAATATCCAAAGCGACTCAAGAGGATTATTGTTTTCAAAATTCATAGATTTGCCTGCATAGTAACCTGGCAAGGTATATATCAAAGCCCAAATAAAACATGAGAAAACTTCTATGATAATGAAGCTTTTGATATTCATGCTCAAGGAGCCTGCTGTAATGGGCAATAGCGGCCTAACTGGCCCAATAAACTTGCCTATGAAAAGGCCTATCATTCCATATTTTTGAAAGAAGGCTTTTCCGTTAGCCAATAATTTCGGATGCTTGNTAAAGGGCCAAATCTTAGCAAGAGAGTTTCTCAAGCTAAAACCGATAAAGTAACTGGNTATATCCGAAAAAAAACTTGCAAGGTACGCTAAAAGAACAACTTCATAAACACTCAATGAAGTTGAGGCTAAACCTGCTATGACAGCTAATAATACTACTCCAGGTATAATAATTCCTATCAGAGCAAAGCTTTCTATAAAGGATGCTCCTATGATTCCGAAAGCCACCCATTCAGGATTTTGTTCCAGCCAGATTAATATTTCATTAAATTCGAGCATCTTAATTTTTTAAAAGCCTTGATACTTAGGTAGAATATTCAACAATGTCACATAGTAAAGAAATAATTTCTTATATGAATCGATTAGGATCTGAAGCTAAGGAAGCTTCATCGGTTCTTGCGCAGGCTTCAATCGAGCAAAGGAATGCCTCGCTAGATTTCATCGCTGAAGCCATAGAGTTAAACAGAGATAAAATTCTCAGCACAAATCAAAAGGACCTTGAGCTAGCTAAACAAAAGTCAATTGGGTCTGCACTAATCGATAGATTAGAATTGAATGACAACAGGATAGACTCTATGATTTCTGGCCTGAAAATAGTATCAGACTTACCTGATCCTGTTGGAGAAATAACCGATCTAGATCCAACTCCATCAGGTATAGAGGTAAAAAAAATGAGAGTTCCTTTGGGTGTCGTAGGAATTATCTATGAATCAAGACCAAATGTAACTGCTGATGCCGCCGCACTTTGCCTTAAATCTGGAAATTCTTGCCTTCTAAGGGGTGGGTCAGAAGCCATACTTTCCAATAAAATTATTTGGAGTTGTTTGCAAGAAGGCTTAAATAAATCTGGCTTACCAAAAGAATGTGTTCAGTTAGTAGAAACAACAGATAGAGAAGCAGTTAAAACCTTACTTCATTTGGATGAGTATTTGGATGTAGTTATTCCTAGAGGAGGTAAGGGACTTGTTCAGCTTATTTCAGATGAATCACGGATTCCTGTTATCAAACACTTGGATGGTATTTGTCATGTATTTATAGATAAAGATGCAGATCATCAAAAAGCTCAAGATATTGCCTTCAATGCCAAGACTTATAGATACGGAATTTGTGGAGCAATGGAGACTCTTTTAATTCACTCCGAAATAGCTAATTCATTACTCCCATCTTTAACTAAAAGATTTGAGTCAGAGGGAGTAGAGCTGAGGGGATGCGATAAAACACTTGAAATTTCAGAAATGGTTGCTGCAAATGAAGATGACTGGTCTACAGAGTATCTTGCTCCAATTCTCTCCATAAAAATTGTTAAAGATTTGCATGAAGCGGTTCATCACATACAAAAGTATGGCTCGAAACACACTGACTCGATTGTTACTGAAGATCAAAATAAAGTTGACTATTTTTTCAAAAATGTAGACTCAAGTTCCGTCATGCACAATCTTCCAACTTGTTGGGCTGATGGATTTGAATATGGTCTTGGAGCCGAAGTAGGAATATCTACAGACAAAATCCATGCTAGGGGTCCAGTAGGTCTAGAAGGTTTAACCTCACAGAAATTTATTGTCAAAGGCAATTCAAACTTAAGAGGAGTTTAAAATAGCCAAAAATAAGCTGATAGGAATTTTTGGAGGAACTTTTGATCCAATTCATATTGGCCATCTTCGTGTAATTGAAAATATTATATCCTTGGTACAGTTGGATGAATTAATAGTCATACCTAATGGAATCCCTCCACACAAAGAAAAAAGAATTTCAGCTGAATTAAAATTAGAAATGGCAAGAAATACATTGGGTCATATTCAAAATTTAAAAATCGATGATAGAGAGTTAATAAAAAATACCCCTTCTTTTGCATATGAGACCCTGTTGGAGTTAAAGAGAGATTATCCGGAAGATAATTTTCTTTGGATTATGGGGACTGATTCCTTTGATGGCATTGCAACTTGGTATTCCTATGAGAAATTTGTAAATGAGTCTAATCTGCTAATTCTTCAGAGGCCAAATTTAAATATACAAACATCCAATCCTTTCGAGTCAGAGATAAAGAAAATGAAAAGAATAGCGAAAACAGACTTTGAAGATGGAACTACAAGCATCTTTCTATTGGATATTGAACCAATTGAAATAACATCTACTGAAATAAGGAAAATGGTTGCTAATAATGAGAATATCGCTGAACTAGTTCATCCGAAAGTTAATAAATTGATACAAAGAAATAATTTATATCAAACATGAATAAAGCACTAAAAAACAAAATTCTGGAAAGTTTGGAGAATATTAAGGCTGTAAACCCTATCGCGATAGACGTAAAAAAAATTAGCTCTTTGACTGACTTTATGGTGATAGCGTCCGGAACTTCAAATAGACACCTTGCAGCAATGAGCGATAAAGTTATCGAAGGCTTAAAAGATAGTAATGTCTCTGGTATAAAAATAGAAGGCAAGGGTGGAGATGAATGGTTATTAGTGGATGCAGGAGATGTAATTATTCATCTTATGTCATCCGAGGCTAGGGACTTTTATGATTTAGAAAGCTTGTGGGATCCCGACCTCTAATGAATATCAATTTTCTTTTGATAGAGTCAAGTCGTCCTCAGTGGTCAGAGACGGCATTTGAAAGCTATAAATCTAAGTTTAATAAATCGATAACAATATCGTGGAATGGAATTAAGCCGGCTACTAGAAATAAGAACTATAGTGTTGCAGAAGTTGTCCAAAAAGAAAGTGCTCTCTTAAAAAAGAAAATTAAAGAACATGACTTTGTTATNGCCCTAGATAAAGAAGGTATAAATTTGGATACAGAAAAATTGAAATCAAATTTTGAAAATTGGATTGCAAGTTCAAAAGATGTTTCTTTTGTTATAGGTGGTCCTGATGGTCTCAGTAATGAATTGATTGAGGAAAGTAACTTTTGCTGGTCATTATCTCAATTAACCTTTCCTCATGCTGTTGTCCCGATCCTTGTACTCGAACAAATCTACAGAGCATGGTCTATGACACAAAACCATCCATATCATAGGTAAATAAAAGTGAGAGATATCCAAGATCTCAGAAAAGAAGAAGAGGGATTAAAGGCTCTCAAGTTAAGGTCAAAAATCATTTTTTTGCCTTTCATGATTCTTATTTTTCTTGGTCTTTTCAAGATAATTCAGTTATCAATAATTAATAAAGACAGCTACGAAGCTGAATCTGAAAGAAATAGGATAATAGAACTTCCAGTTTATCCAACTAGAGGGCTCATAAAACTTGAGGATGGCACTATTGTTGCTGAAAATATTGTTTTTCATGAATTATTTATCGAGCGCAAACTACTTGATAATTCTGCAGAACAGATAAATTTTCTATTTACTCAGGTTTTGGGTAAACAAAGACCGTCGTCTGAAACTGACAGCTTTCCTAAAAATAAATCTGAATTATTGATCGCGGATAACTTAACTGATGAGGAGATATCAAGATTTAAAATTTTTAGTGAATTGATGCCTAATNTAAAGCTAAGGACATCTCTAAGAAGATATTTGCCTCATAAAAATCTTTTTTCACATGTAACTGGGCATCTTGGTCCAGTAAGCAAAGAAGATAAGATTATTTTCTCCCAAAGTAATTATTCAAATGATGCCCTAATTGGAAAAGTTGGCATTGAGAGAACTTTCGAAGAACTTCTCAAGGGCAAGGCTGGTAAAAGCTTCATTGAGGTAGATGTATTTGGGAATAGAATTAGAGAAATAAATAGGGTTGCGCCCTTACGATCAAAAGATATTACTTTAACTCTTGATATAAATTTACAAAGACTTGCTAGACAGGAACTCAATAGTAGAAGAGGGGCTATAGTTGCGCTAGATCCTTCAAATGGGCATATAAAAGCCATGGTAAGTTCACCAGATTATAATCCAAATATTTTAAATCGATCCGAATTTGATATACCTTTAGCGGAGTCTTCCCTGGATGAAGCACCCTTTTTCAATAGAGCAATTTCTGGTTCATATCCTCCTGCATCAACAATAAAGCCTTTCATTGGTCTTTTAGGGTTGGAGGAGAAGATTATTGATGCTTCAACAATTATTGAGGATGTAGGATTTTTTCAATTAAAAGAAGATGGAAGGAGATATCGAGGCTGGAAGGAAGATGGTCATGGAAAAGTGAATCTTGAGAAGGCAATTGTAGAATCTTCTGATGTATTTTTTTATGAACTATCTTCTAAATTAACTATAGATCGTATTTCCTCTTTTCTTGCAAAATTTGGTTTTGGTGAAACAACAGGTATTGAGTTGCTTACTGAGACTGAGAGTATTTTGCCTACGAGAAATTGGAAACTAGGTAATATAGGAGAGACATGGTTTGTAGGCGACACCATAAATATAGGGATTGGCCAAGGATATATAACTTCAACGCCTCTTCAACTTGCAGTTTCTCTTTCGGCCATTGCCAATAGAGGTATTATTTATAAACCAACATTGGTGACCCAAGATTATGGTCAAGAGTCTAACCAAAAAACTTTTGCTTCTGTAAAGATTAAAAACCAGTCACATTGGGAAGTAATAGAAAAATCAATGATATCGGTAATTAATTCATGGAATGGAACTGCTCATAATCTATATAAAGAGGGCGGCACTGTAATAGCTGGCAAAACAGGGACTGCACAAATTAGAAGTTTAGTGGATCAAGAGCTTACTGTCAGTGAGGAGTATGAAGGGGTAAGATTAAATATTAAGGATAGAGATCATGCGCTTTTTGCTAGTTATGGACCCGTACCAGATCCAAATTTAGTTGTTGTGGTTATAGTAGAAAATGGTGAATCAGGTAGTGCTGTAGCTGCGCCAATTGCTCAAAAGCTCATTGAAGAATATCAAAAGAGTACGGACTATGAGCAATAGAAAACCATTGGACTACTCTATCAACGAGCCACTCTATAATAGGCTTAATCCATTACAATATATATTCAAGGATATTCCTCTTTATGTTTCTCTTCTAGCTGTACTTATGTTTGGCTTGATGATGCTCTATAGCTCAAGTAGTCAATCTTTAACCATGGTAGCTCGTCAGTCTATCTATATTTTTGGAGGCTTAGTTCTAATGACTTTGTTATCCCATCTCAAACCTGATTCTTATAAGAACTTATTGATGCATTCATACTGGATTGGTCTTATCCTGCTTATTTATGTATTAATAAATCCATCNTCTGGATATACAACAAGCAGATGGATAGATTTAGGCTTTTTCCAATTTCAACCATCAGAAGTAGTAAGGCTTCTTTTGCCATTATCGCTTGCTGCATACCTCAGTAGAAAAGATGAAAAGATTAAACTCTCTGATTGGATTTTTACCACCATAGCCGTTGTACTGTGTGCCTATCTAATATTCGAGCAGCCAGATTTAGGCACTTCCATTATTGTTTTAATCTCAGGACTAATACCCATATATTTAGCCGGTTTACCATATAAGATAATTTTAAGTTATCTAGTTGCGGTTGGAATCTTATCGCCATATGTTTGGTCTAACCTATTAGATTATCAGAAGCAAAGAGTGCTAACTTACTTCGACTCGAATGTAGATCCTCTAGGTGATGGTTGGAATATAGCTCAATCTCAAACAGCAATAGGTTCTGGTGGAGTTTTTGGTAAAGGTTATCTGCAAGGAAGCCAAAGTCAGTTAAATTTTATTCCGGAAAGTCATTCAGACTTTATATTCTCAGTTATAGGAGAAGAGTTTGGATTAATAGGTATCTTCATTCTTTTTCTTGTATACGGATTNATTATATGGAGAATATTTAGTATTGGATTTAAAGCACAGTCCAACTTTGAAAGGCTGGTTTGCTCATCATTGGGGTTTATATTTCTCCTTTTTATTCTTATCAATGTCTCTATGGTTATAGGTTTAATACCTGTTGTAGGAGTGCCTCTCCCTCTTATCAGTCAAGGAGGCACTTCGATAGTAGTGCATTTACTAGCTTTTGGAGTTATTCTTTCTACTAAGAGAGTACAGACATGATACAAAAAAAAATTAATCTATTTTTAATTGCATTTCTTTTCTTTGCTCAGAGTGCNTTNGGAGACTACACGNCAAGGNACGATGTAAAAGAATTNATAGAATTTATGCATGAAAAATATGATTTTGAAAAGACCTACCTTTTAGAAATATTCGGAAGAGCCGCACACCAAGAAAAGGTCATAAGGATTATGAATAGGCAACCTGAAGGAACTATGACTTGGGAGCGTTATAGGGCCATAATGNTAAATGATTCAAGGATATCTGCTGGGAAGGAATTTATAAATCAACATAGAGAGGACTTAAAACGCGCAGAAAANATATATGGAATTCCTGCGGAAATAATAGCCTCAATAATCGGTATAGAAACTCGTTACGGCAGGATAAAAGGCAATATAAGAGTAATAGATTCTTTATCAACTCTTGCTTTTGATTATCCAAGAAGAGCTAAATTCTTTAAGACTCAGTTAGAAGAGTTTTTGCTTCTAAGTAGAGAAGAAAACTTTAATCCTGAGTTATTGGAAGGTTCAATTGCTGGAGCGATGGGCTATGGTCAGTTTATGCCAGATAGCTATAGAAATTATGCTGTAGATTTTGATAAGGACGGAATCAGAGACATTCTAAATAACCCAGTTGATGCTATTGGCAGTGTGGCGAATTTTCTCAATAAAAAAGGAAAATGGAAACCAAATACACCAGTCGCCATCAAAGCAAATGCCACAAAAGAAATTAATTCTCTAAAGTCTACATTCAAGCCTTATATGACTAGTCTAGAGCTTGAAAAAATTGGTCTTGAATCTACCGAGACTATTCCAGGAAATCTAAAACTTCTTCCTATTTCCTTAGATTTAAGTGAAGGATATGAATACTGGATAGGTTTCGATAATTATCAATCAATTTCTCGATACAATAGNAGCAAGCTTTACGTAATGGCTGTATTTGAATTTAGCAATGCTCTCTCTAAATTTTTATAAGATGAAAAAAAATAGANTTTTAAATTTCTCCCTATTCGTTTCTTTTGCATTATTTGTTAACCAAATATTTTCTGAAGAGAGCTTCATCCCAAAACCGCCGACAGTAAATGCATCAAATTATATTTTGATAGATTCTTTATCCGGAAGAATACTAGCTGAGAGTGGAGCTGATGAAAAAATAGAACCAGCAAGTATCACAAAAATCATGACAGGTTATATTGCGGCTGATCAAATTCAACAAGGTTTTGTTAATTTAGATGATGAAGTTTACATAAGTGAAAATTGTTGGAGAAAAGGAGGATCGAAGATGTTCATAAGAGAGGGAACTCGCGTGTTCTTCTCAGACTTAATTAAGGGTATGGTCATACAGTCGGGCAATGATGCAAGCTGCGCGATAGCAGAACATGTAGCAGCCTCTGAAGANGGTTTCGTTGACTTGATGNAGCAATATGTAAGAGAAATGGGNATGAAGAATACTCAATTTAAAAATGTNACAGGCTGGCCNGATCCCGAGCATTACTCTTCTGCNAGAGANTTAGCGATTCTNACAAAANNCTTAATTGAAAGATTNCCAGAACATTATTCNCTNTATAANGAGAAATATTTTACTTTTAATGAAATCCGNCAAAGNAATCGTAATAGTTTNCTCTGGCAAGATGAATCTATTGATGGAGTAAAAACGGGGCATACTGAAAGTGCTGGCTATTGTTTGGTTTCTTCAGGAGTTCGCAATGACACAAGACTTATTGCTGTAACTTTACGAAGTTCAACAGAGAAATCTAGACTTACCGACAATAGAAGACTTCTCG
>PAOE01000037.1 GCA_002707915.1 Gammaproteobacteria bacterium | reverse complement strand
CCTAATCCTCCAATCAAGTAGCTAGCAAAGCTATTTACTTCTATCTTGAACATATCCGTTTTTAGTAAATATATAACTAAACCGAAAAATGGCAAAACTAATAATTGTCCAGCTTCGATTCCAATATTGAAGAACAATAAAGACAACAAGAGGCTGTCATTATTAATCCCTATCTCTGATAGCGCTCCAGCAAAACCCAGTCCATGTAAAAGACCGAAACCAAATGCAATTAGCCAAGGTGTGGTTTCGTATTTTTCCTCATCTCCTACCTCTAGGGCAAGATATACGATAGTTAATGCTATGAATGCTTCAGTTGATGCTTGTGGAACACTAACTAAATCAAAAACGGAAAATGCTAGTGTAATGCTGTGTGCAATTGTAAATGCTGTAATGGTCTTTATTAAGTTAATGGCACCTGATACAAGAAATAAAAGTCCAAACACAAACAGCATATGATCAATACCACTTAATAAGTGTTCGATTCCTAACCAGAAATAGCTCACCGGATAAATACTTACCTGTTCAGGAACATCAAATTTGGAATTATTAATTGAAGCCAAACCCTCAAAAGAAGAATCATCCGAAAATTTAATACTTACTAATGCATCAGTTAGCCTTGTAAGACCCTTAAATGCTATCTCTTTTCCTTTAAGAGTTACGTCGCACTCAATTTCAAGATTAGTGACTAAGTACTTACCTTTGATAGTTGGAAGATTTCTCTGAATCTCTTTACAGTCGGTAAAGCTTACTTCTGCAGGCAAGCCTGCNGCATTNACTGGAAACATCCATGAACCAGAATATTGCCCATCTTTGCCTTCTTGAAGTAAGAGCCTNGCGGGATTCATTTCATGACTTNCAATATGAGAAGCCAAAAATAAAATTAAGNAAGANAATAAGAGGTTTATTTTGAAATNTCATTTAGATCTGCCAATATTTCNATTTCATATTCAGACCTCANNTCAGTAAGATAATCTTTCACAGCATTATTTTGTTTCTGCAAAATAATGTCATTGATTACTATATTTTTCACTTCATCAAGGCTTGGTGTATAAGATTCGGTAGCAGAGTTTAGATAAACTAAATGAGATCCATACTCTGATGTTACAGGTCCTGTCCATGACTTAATCTCAACTTTTTGAAGTTCTTCAGCAAATGATAGACCAAATGATCTTTCTATTTCAGGTAAAGTTTTAGAGGAGAAATTCTTGCCCAGAAGAAAAGGTTCACCAAAATTTGCTTCTGACTCACCTGCCTCAATTAGTTTTAAGGCTGATTTTGCTTTTTGATAACTCTGGTCATTTTCACTGAAATAAATATGCGAAAAGGTTAATCTCTCTCTTACTAAATATCTTTTAGTATTTTTTAGATAAAATTCTTTTACCTCATCTTCTGTCGGTAAAACAGTTTCTGCTTCTTGTCTAAGAAAACCAATTTTTTGGGCTAACCGTCTTTTAATGATTATGTCATTTTTATCAAGACCAAGCCTAACAGCTTCACGATATAAGATTTCTTCATCAATAAGCTGTTTGATAATGCCTTCTACTTCATTAATGGTTGGCTCTCTTCCTACTTGTTCTACCCAAGTTGAGATGAGTGAATTTATCTCTGACTCAAAAATTGTGATTCTATTTTCACTTTCATTATTAAAAATAGTGTCCACTGCAAGAATTAAGACACCCAGAATTACGAAAATAATTAGCCTTTGTTTCATATAATAAAATCAGTAAAAACAATAATTTGAGTCTATTTTCTAATTATATTTACCAAGTATCTATATTAGGCCTTCTTTTGCCTGTTCTGGTCTTGGGAGGTAATGATTTTAGAGCTCCTGAAATCCAAGTTCTGGTTTCAGCTGGATCGATCACATCATCAAGTTCAAAGTGTGAAGCCATATTCACTGCTCTACCTCTGTGGTAACTATCTGCAACCATCTTTTCATAGACTTTAATCCTTTCTTTTGGATCTTTAATTGCCTCTAATTCTTTTCTGTAGCCAAGTTTAACGGCACCTTCTAAACCCATTCCTCCAAACTCTCCTGTTGGCCATGTAACAGTAAACAAAGGTATTTTAAAACTGCCTCCAGCCATAGCCTGGGCACCCAGTCCATAAGCTTTTCGTATAACTACTGACATCAAGGGTGTTTCAATATTAGCACCCACAACAAACATTCTTGCTGCATGCCGTATCAAAGCAGTTTTTTCACTTTCTGGTCCAACCATAATCCCTGGACAATCAATTAATGAAAGAATGGGTATATCAAATGCATCACATAGTTGGATAAACCTTGAACCTTTGTCTGCACCAGGAGAATCAATTGCGCCAGATAAGTGCCCAGGATTATTTGCTACAACTCCGACTGGTTTTCCTTCTATCCTTATGAAAGAAGTAATGATACCTGGTGCCCAATCTTTTCTTATTTCTAGAACAGAATCTATATCAGCAATACCATCAATTATGTCTCGCATATCGTAATACCTGAGCCTATTCTCAGGAACAGCAAATCTAAGTTTACGAGAGTCAGGTTCCTTCCAGTTCTTAATTGGTCCTTGAAAGTATGATAGGTATTTTTTTGCGACTTCTACGGCCTCCTCTTCATCTTTTACTGATATGTCAACAACTCCATTTGGTACCTGCACATCCATAGGTCCTACTTCATCTGGTGTAAATACTCCAAGACCACCCCCCTCAATCATTGCTGGACCTCCTACTCCAATATTTGAGTCTTTAGTAGCAATGATGATATCGCAACAACCCAAAAGCACAGCATTTCCTGCAAAGCACCTACCGGTCGTTATACCTATGACGGGGACGAGTCCAGAAAGTTGTGCAAAATAAGTAAATGCTAAGCAATCAAGACCTGCGACTCCTGAGGTATCCGTATCGCCGGGCCTACCTCCTCCTCCTTCCGCAAAAAGGATTGTTGGAAGTTTATTTTGTTCAGCAATTTCGAACATTCGATCTTTTTTTGCATGATTCATTTTTCCNTGCGTACCGGCTAAAACCATATAGTCATAAGACATAGCCATAACTCTTGAATGCTCTTCAGGAAAAAGATGACCATTTACGTGACCTAAACCACAAACCATTCCATCTCCAGAAGTATTTTTTATGAGATCTTCTTCGCTCCGCCTTCGCCTTTGTGCTGCAATTACCACCGAACCATATTCTAAAAAGGTACCTTCGTCGCAAAGATCTTGAATATTCTCCCTTGCAGTTCTATGACCAGTGCCATATCTTTTTTTGACAGCTTCAGGTCTATTCTTATCATGGCTTGCTTCTTTTCTGTCAAGAGCTTCTTGTAAGTCAGGTCTAATCCAATCCAAATCAACTTCGTCTTCACT
Source organism: Gammaproteobacteria bacterium (assembly GCA_002707915.1). Taxonomy (GTDB): domain Bacteria; phylum Pseudomonadota; class Gammaproteobacteria; order Magnimaribacterales; family Magnimaribacteraceae; genus Magnimaribacter. Next base: position 24,385 of record PAOE01000037.1, on the reverse strand, counting down.
AGATACTTCTTTTTTTGTAACTTCACCTAATTTAATGGTCATCAATGAGTGACCCTCAAAAACGGTATCCATATTTGAAACATTTATTGCATCAACGGTTCCACTCACGGAAGAGACAATTTCATGTTCCATCTTCATGGCTTCCATAATGCCAAGAGTTTTCCCTTCCCAAACCTTATCACCAACATTGACATCAAAGTTTACGATCATTCCTTGCATAGGAGCCTCTACACTCTTATATCCCTCTTGCAGTTTTATTTTTTTAAGTTCAAGAATATTTTCTGACTGATCAACAAAGACGCCTCCGGACTTTCCATGGTCAAGCACTGCTAAAGGATCGAGATCCTCTATTTTCCCTCGCTGAATTTCTTTCTGCGAAATGCTTCTAGTTATATCTAATAAATCGGAGTGGTTATGTGGCGAGAGAAGATCTTCAAGATTATTTTCAAAAAAATTAGTATGCACCTTGTTGTTTAAGAATTCCTTATTTACAAATAAGTTCTTCAAGATCTCGATGTTTGTAGGCACTCCTTTTATTTTAAATTCACACAAAGACCTATAATTTCTTTTGCAAGCCTGTTTATAATTGTCTTCTGAGGAGTAGGTTATGATTTTTGCTATTAATGAATCAAAAAGAGGGTTTGTCTCATATCCAGAATAACCATAACTGTCCGCTCTAACATTAGGTCCGGAAGGTAAATCAAATGACTCAAAAATCCCTCCTCCAGGGTTTGCATTGCCATCTTTCCCGATTGTTTCCATATTGACTCTGGATTGGATTGCAAAGCCTCTTGGTTCTTTAATTTGATCTTGATTTAATTTAAGTTGTGTAAGGGACTTTCCAGAAGCAATTTGAATCTGAAGTTTTACTAGGTCTAAAGATGTTATTGATTCAGTAACAGTATGCTCAACCTGCAGCCTGGGATTGCATTCAATAAACCTAAAATCCTCTTTTTCTACGTTGACCAGAAATTCTATAGTTGCCANTCCTTCGTACTTTATTTTTTTACCTAAAGCTAATGAGGCATCTATCATCCTTTTTTTGAGATCTTGATTGAGACTAGGGCTGGGCGCTATTTCAATTAACTTCTGATGCCTTCTTTGTATGGAACACTCTCTTTCGTGAAGATGAATAACATTGCCACTACCATCGCCAAGAATTTGGATTTCNATATGTCTGTAATCTTTTAGAAATTCTTCGACATAAAGGTCAGGTGAATCAAATGAAGCTTTAGCTTCTGATGAGGCTCTTTCAAAAGCTTCCTTAAGATCAGCAAGCTTAGAAACAACTCGCATACCTCTGCCACCTCCTCCTGAGATAGCCTTAATTAGTAATGAAGAATTCTTCTTAAGGCCCTTAAAGAAAGTTTCAGCTTGTTTGAGGTTCGTTTTAGATGAGGTCCCTAAAATAATTGGAACCGATAGTTCGGCAGCTAAAGCCTTGGCAGCCGTTTTATCACCAAAAACTTTTAAAGCCCTTTCATTCGGTCCAATAAATTTTATTTTTGATCTTTTCAAAGCAGAGACAAACTTTGGATTTTCACTTAAAAATCCATANCCTGGGTGAACANCATCAACTTTTGCCTCTTTAGCAATTGAAATTATTTCTTTGATATTTAGGTAAGCGGATGNTCCTTTTCCTTCAACTTCATATGCCTCATCGACCTTGGATAAATGAAGAGATTTAGAATCGTCTTGTGAAAAAATACCAACAGTTTTGATACCAAGGTCTTGGCAAGACCTTGCTATACGAATTGCTATTTCTCCCCTGTTAGCAATTAGTATCTTTTTCATAAACTTTTAATGAAGTTTATTTAGATGTTTCTACCAGAGGTCATACTTTTGCATCTCTGCGCGACCTACTACCATGTGATGAACTTCATCTGGCCCGTCTGCAAATCTTAANTGCCTNATGTCAGTATAAAGTCCAGCCAAAGGAGTCCATTGTGAGATTCCAGCAGCTCCATGCATTTGAATTGCTTGATCGATAATCTTACAAGCTTTTTCTGGAACCATAGCTTTTATNGCACTTACATAGACTCTTGCTTCTTTGTTGCCCAAAACATCCATAGCTTTAGCGGCTTGAAGAACTGCTAGTCTCATAGCATTTATTTCAATCCTTGCCCTTGATATGATTTCAAGATTACCTCCAAGTTTAGCTATAGGTTTGCCAAAGGCTTCTCTTGTTCCAGCTCTTTTCACCATAAGTTCAAGTGCAACCTCAGCCTTACCTATGGTCCTCATGCAGTGGTGAATACGACCAGGCCCAAGTCTTACCTGCGAAATCTCAAATCCTCTTCCCTCACCAAGAAGAATATTTTCTTTTGGTACCCTTACGTTATCAAATTTGATATGCATGTGCCCATGAGGTGCATGATCATGACCGAATACCTGCATTCCTTCTAATATCTGCACACCTGGTGTGTCCTTAGGNACTAATATTTGCGATTGTTGTTTTGATGGATGAGCATCGGGACTGGTTTTTACCATAACAATCATTATCTTGCATCTTGGATCTCCGGCACCAGAAATATAAAATTTTTCACCATTTATNACCCACTCATCACCATCAAGCACAGCACTGGTACTAATATTTTTTGCATCGGAAGATGCTAAATTTGGTTCTGTCATGGCGTAAGCAGAACGAATTTCTCCATTTAGTAAAGGTTCTAACCATTGTTTCTTTTGATCTTCAGTACCTACTCTTTCCAAAACTTCCATATTGCCAGTGTCCGGAGCAGAGCAATTCATACTCTCGGAAGCAAGGGGATACTTACCAATTTCTGTTGCAACATAAGTGTAATCAAGATTAGTAAGACCATCACCAATGTTTCCATCTGGGTCTGGCAAGAAGAAGTTCCATAAACCCAACTCTCTTGCCTTCTCTTTAGCGCCCTCCATGAGCTCTATTTGTCTGGGGTGCCACGACCATCTGTCTTCTTTTTCTTTTTGAAGTGCAGAATACTCAGCCTGTATTGGCTTAACATTCTCCTCGCAGTGATGTTTAACTAAGTCCATCAAAGGCTGAGTTTTCTCAGACATTGAAAGTTCAAATAGTTCTGGATTTTCTTGAATCATGTTATTTCTCCTTTAATAACTAATATGAATACCAAATAGGTGAAGACCATGCCCTTTCTTGGATAGTCNGTTTTAAATCTTCTCTCGGTTTTGTTCCATTTTTTACTGCATCCCAAGTTGACCATCTACAACTTGGATTCTCTAATACCCTTACATAATAGAAAGACTTAACTGCTGAGTCAAAAGATTCATCAGTCCAAACAGTCTTAATTTCATTAGTACCTCGATCAGAGCTAATAGAACAGTCTGAAATATCAACTAACGCACCATTATCTGGGCATCTATTGGTAAGAGGATCTGGAGTCAAACCATCTGAGCAAGCGACATCAATTACTTCTTCAAAAGGACGTCCTGTAGTCTGCTCTACCCAACCTTTAATAATTTGTACTCTTTGCAATGGCGCGGCATTTTTATCTCTCATAGCCCAAATTAAGAAAGAAGGTGCCTTACCTTCAGACGGTGCCAAGTCCTGACCCATTGGAACACCCTTTCTGTAAGCTTCTTTAATCAAGTCCTCTTTTTCAAGCATTGTTGCGTCTAGATCGTATCCTCCAAAAAATCTTAGTTTGATTCTACTCCCTGAAGTTGCATAGGTTTCTTTTCGCCTGAATGCATCGAAAATTGAATCTCTAGTGTTTTCTTCTGCCCATACCGCAGCGAGTCCAGAAGCACCCCAAGTGTTAAAAACTGCGTCATTGAAGTTCCTTTCACCAATTTTTTTAAAAGCAAGTTGTCTTATTGCTTGGCCGCCAGTTAATGACTCCACTCTTTCATCGGATATAGGAACTGATCCGCGAGCTACAGCATCACCATCCAAAATCCCAACCTTTGAATGAAAATCTGATTCGTCATCTGATATCGCACCTGTATGGGTATCGCTAGCTCCTACCATNCCAAATTTGTAAGGGTTTCCTCTCCCCTCTTCTTCCATACCTAAGCCATCAAGGTATGCCTGTCTCACGTAACTTCCAAAAGGCCTACTGTAGGAAGAGTTGCCAACCCTTTGCCACATTATCTCGAAATCAGCCCANTCATCATTCGGAGATAAAATTGGGTGAGTTTCTGAGGTACCTTTCACTTGCGTCATCTCTACGATGGGTTCATTGCGCATTCTAAACTCCGCATATTTTGTACTGATTGGCAAACCTTCCCAATTCTCCATTTCGAACATCTGACCATTTGATCCATTGGAGTTATGNGGTATTGCGATTGTATCTACACCTCTAGATCTCAAATCATCCATCCAAGACCATAAATCTTCTGGGTTAACTGATTTAAGCCTAGTAAATGGTTCAACGGTAAATTTATTTCCCTTATAAATTACGTTTCTATGAAGGTTGGCATTTTCAAAAGGGGGAGTGCCATCAAAACCACAACCATTTCCAGTTAATAAACACTTTACTCTAGAAGCATCTTGAGTGTTAGAAGATCTGGTCGTAGANGCTGTGAATTCATAAGCNACAAAAGTGGTGAAATTACCCGGATCATTATGTCTCTGAGCACTTTTTATAACATCTTTCCAAGCNGTTCTATGGATATCTACGTCGTAAATGGTAGAACCCCGGGCNGTATCACCAGTTAGATAAGCTACTGTCCTTGTCCATATATTGCTATATGCTGCAATATTTCTTACATAAGTTTGAAAAAGTTGAGATCTTGCTGCTACAGATTCTTGAGTAAGATTTTCAGGTGCATTTAGATTATGAAAAGGCTCTGTCCCAGGTCTTCCATTATTGGGATCTGCCCATCCCTCAACACTGCCCAATAGAAAACCATGATCAGTGACGGCGTAAAAATCTAAAGGTTCTCTTAGTTGCATATCATAACCAAGGGGATGTTTAATTGCTTTTCCTTTAGCATACTCATATGCATCATCTGGTGTCGCAGTTGTTCCAAATATATATGCATCAAAAGAATGCTTTGTGTGGACGTGCAGATCACCAAAATAAACATTTCTATCCTCGTTATAACCCGAGGTGGTTTTTGGAGGGGGATCTGTTACTTCTAACTCGTCTGTATAGTCGACAATATCATCAGGTGAAGTACAACTATAGAGGATTCCTACTAAAAGCGCTGACCAAAAAAACCTGTATGATTTCTTCATATNTTCCCCATTTAAGATGTGAGTAATTTATCAATTAAAGAGATTCTTGTGAAGGAAATGTTATGGTAGCTTAACCCGATCTGGGTGAGCTGATTAAACGTCATCAGGAAGAATATTTCTTACCTCAATTCCATCATTATCTGGAACATACCATATAGGTGAAGTCCATGCTCTTTCCTGAATTGTAGATGGTAAGTCACCTCTAGGTTTCTCTCCAGATTTAATTGCATCCCAAGTAGACCATCTACAAGTNGGATTTTCTAATACTCGCACGTAGTAAAATGCTTTTAGATTAGGATTAAAATCAGGATCTTTCCAAACGACTTTCAATTCATCTGCGCCAAAATTCTTGGAAATTTTACAATTGCTTAGATTTACTTTAGCTCTACTATCCTTGCATAAGCCTGTTTTTATATTGGCTTTCCTACCATCCGAACAAGCTACATCATAAACTTTTTCATGAGGTTTACCGCTAAGTTCTGTCCAGCCTTTAATTATCTGAACTCTATCGAGAGGTGCTCTTTTTAGATCTCTTATAGCCCAAACCATAAATTCAGGTACCTGATTTTGATTTTGCAGAATGTCTGAGCCCATGGAAGATGCATTTGCATAGGCGTATTTTATNGGATCACCCTCCTCAAGTATTTTTTCAAGATTATAACCACCAAAGAATCTTACTTTTATTCTGCTTCCTGAAGTAGCAAAGGTCTCTTTTCTTCTGAAAGCTTCATAGATTGATTCACGAGTATTANTCTCTGCCCAAACTGCAGCTAAACCCGAGGCTCCCCATTCTGTATATCCTGTATCTATATAGTCTTTGCCTTCAATATCTAAAATTCCATCAACAATGACATTTGCTCCTGCTTCTTCAAGTTGTTGTCTAAGTGACTGCGTTACTGGTGCAGCTCCTCTCAGCTCAGGTGTTCCATCTAAGATGCCAATCTTAGAGTGAAAATCAGATTCTTTATCAGAAATAGCACCTGTATGGGTATCACTTGCTCCAACCAGTCCAAATTTATAAGGGTTAATCTTGTATTCAGCTTCAAGAGAAAGGCCTCTTAGGTAGGCTTCTCGAACATAACTACCGCTTGGTTTAGAATAGAATGGAGAAGCAACCCTATTATTCATAATTCCAAAATCTGCCCATTTATCNNCNGGNGAAAGAAGNGGATGAGTATCNGANGTNCCNTTNACTTGNGTAATNTCNACTAANGGTTCNTTTCTCATTCTCTGTTCNAAGCATANTNNTCNTCCATNGGATTTCCNGCCCANTCNACAAGNTNNAACATTTGNCCATTTGANCCNTTNGANTTATGAGGAATNGCNANACTTTCAACNCCAAGNTNTCTTANNTTNTCCATCCANTNCCANAAGTCNTCNGGATTNNNNGAATCNANGATNGAGAANGGCTGNATGGGAGCNTTNCTGTCTTNGAAAATAACATTTCTGTGTAAGATTACTNTGACCCGGNCCACTNGANGTNAATTCATAAGCTATAAATGTTGTAAATTCACCCGGCTTATTGTGTCTCTCAGCTGACTCTGCAACATCTCTCCAAGCTGATTGATGCGTTGCTCTATCATATGCCATTGTTCCATAGATTGTATCTTTCTGTAGATAAGCTCCCAGCATTTTTATAGGATTTTTTGAGGGCTCTATTAGCTCACCTGTAATGAGATTTGCAAAAAGACCTGCTCTTTTTGCAAAGGTATTTGTATTTAAATTTTCAGGATCATTTAATCCATGTAAATCAGATGCAAAATCAAGTTTTCCAGGCTTTGTGGTAGGGTCTGCATACGCTCTTATCATTCCTAACCAAGCAGCATGATCAGTAACTGCATAAAAATCTAAAGGATCATCTAATTGCATGTCAAAGCCAAGAGGATGTTTAATAGAATTTCCTTTTGCATACCTATAAGCATCATCAGGTGAAGCTGTGGTGCCAAATATGAAAGCGTCGAATGAATAACGAGTGTGTACGTGTAAGTCTCCAAAAAATGCGTCCCTATTTACGTTTACAGGTATTTCAGAGGTAGAAGCATTCATCTCAAGAGAAAAATCTGCAAAATCATCTTTTATTGAAAATAAATTATTAGCACCAAGAATAAAAATGAGAATTGAAAAAAATAATGCAGCAATAAAAGTACGTGCGATTAGGCCCATGTCTCTCCCCCTTTAAGAAAGTACAATTTAACAATTTAATTATTTTTTGAAAAGGCATAAAAAGGGGATTTAAAGAGGTTATTGATTTAAAAATGTATATACTGTATATTTATACAGTATGAAAGATATATATAGAAAAAATAGGCATTCAGGCCAGCCAATGGCAATTAAAAATATAGATTTGATCGAGTTCAGTGGGGAATTTAATAACTTATGGTTGGATAGACTAATAACCTCACTTTATATTGTTTTATCAGTGACTTTGACAATAATTTCTCTTGTCTTTGCTATTGGAAGGACTTTTTAATTTTTTCCTAACTTATTGATATCCTGATATGCTCCTTTAGTGCCTTTAGAGGAGTACTACAATTATTTCTTGATTCTATGGTCGTCAACTGCTGTCATAGTTTTCACGATTTTATTCTTCAAAGACGCTCCCTATGGGCGCTTCAATACATCTGATCATGCCTTTCAGATTCCATCAAGGTTTGGTTGGATCTTCATGGAGTCTCCTGCAGTTCTAGGGGTTTTATTCTGCTTTTATTTTTTTTATGACTTAATAGGAATGCCCCAAACTCTTATGTGCCTGATTTGGCTTTCCCATTATTTACACAGAACTCTTATATGGCCGTTAAGGGCTGAACTTCATGGTAGGAAAATGCCACTTAAAATTGCGTTATTGGCCTTTGTATTTAATACCATCAATATAATAATCCAATGTTTATGGATTTTTTTCTTAGGAAATTATCTTGAGGAATGGATCACTTCTGGCTTTTTTATGCTTGGTTGTTTTATTTTTTACATTGGAATGTACGTCAATATATATTCAGATAATATATTGATGAATCTTCGTAAAACAAAAGGTAATGGTTATCATATTCCTGAGGGATTTTTATTTAAATACGTAAGTTGTCCTAATTATCTTGGTGAAATTATAGAGTGGTTAGGATGGGCGATTCTTACCCTTAGTCCAGCTGGATTAGTATTTTTTATATGGACCTTTTCTAATCTTGTTCCTAGAGCTAAAGCAAATCACCAATGGGCCATTGATCGGATAGAAAACTATCCTAAGGGAAGAAAATCTGTATTTCCTTTCTTGTACTAATTGAAGTAAAGAAATATCCTTTTTTAACTTCAAGAATTAATTTATTCTATACATGAAATAAGAAATAAGGAGTTATGCATGGATCTTGAGTATGGGCCACAATATGACGAGTTTAGAAAAGAAGTTGTAAATTTTATAAAAGAAAACGAGCATACTAAATTAAGCGGACCTGCCAGAAGCGAAAGCCGAGTAGCCTGGCAACAAAAATTAATTGATCATGGATATTTCGCTAGATCCATACCCAAAGAATATGGCGGATATGGTGGAGACATGGACATTATTAAATTGAGGATTATTGCTGAAGAGTTCGCTAAATCTCCCATCCCTAAGCCTGCTGGAGGCCAAGGAATTCAAATGTTAGTACCAACTCTTTTATCGTTGGGTACAGAAGAACAAAAACAAGAATACATTAAGCCTACATTAAGAGGTGAGATATTATGGTGCCAAGGATATTCAGAACCCAATTCAGGAAGTGATCTAGCTAGCCTACAAACTAAAGCTGAGCTAGATGGTGATGAATGGGTTATTAATGGACAAAAGATTTGGACAAGCACTGCTCACCTTTCACAAATGTGCTTTATTCTGGTAAGGACTGAGCCCGATGCGCCAAAACATCAAGGGATAAGTTATTTACTAATGCCAATGGATTCTCCGGGTATTGACAGACGCCCTATTAAACAAATGACCGGAGACTCAGACTTCAATGAATTGTTCTTAACAGATGTAAGAATACCTGCTAAAAATATTGTAGGCGCAAGAGGTGAAGGCTGGAAAGTTGCGAATGCAACTCTTGGTCATGAAAGAGGTTCACTTGCCGATCCTAATGTAACTCAGAATAGATTGAACTCTTTGATCGATTTGATGAAAAATGAAACTATCGATGGAGAAAGAGTTATAGATAAACCTATATTCAGAGATAGATTATTATCAATCCAAGGTAGGTTAATGGCACAACAATCAAATGCTCTAAGAATACTTTCTTCTCAGATTAATGAAGATCAAGACGCAAACTTAGCAAAAGCTATTGTGAAGCTTCAAGGAACAGAACTGAGGCATGAACTGGAGGGATTAGCTATTGACGCAATGGGAGAATTAGGTACTTTATACGAAGATAGTCCTCATTTAAGAGATGATGGAGCATGGCAGATGACCTATATGTATTACTTGGGTCTTATTATTGGCGGCGGTACTAACCAAATTCAGAAAAATATAATCAGCGAAAGAGCACTTGGCATGCCTAAGGAACCTAAAGTTCAAGGAGCATAAAATGTATTTTGGATTATCTGAAGAACAAAAAAGTCTCGAAGAAAATATAAAAAGATATCTCGCTGAAAATGCTCCCTTAGATAAGATAAAGGCTGTTGCCAATGGAGATGATGGTGAAGCTGATTCTGTTCATAAAGGAATAATTGAGTTAGGTCTCAGCGGACTGCTTGTACCGGAGCAATATGGTGGACTAGAGTTAAATATGCTCTTCGCCACTGTCGTCTCAGCAGCCTTGGGTTCGGGAACAGCACCTGTTCCCTATGTTGGATCTTATGTCATGGCTCCACTAGCTTTAAATCTTGCTGGTAGTGAAGAACAAAAAAATAAGTGGTTGCCCAAAATAGCTGCAGGAGAGTGTCAATTTGGAGTTGGATTATCGGAATATGTTGGCGCTAGAGAAGATGCTGGATTTGAATTTTCAAATGGAAAAATAAATGGAAGATCTCTCTTTCTTATTGACGGAAAGAATGCTGATGGATTTATTCTTTCAGATAAATCAGGAGGACTCTACGTAATAGATAGTAAAACTTCTGGAATAGAAATTGTCGAGTTGACAACAGTGGATAAAACAAGGACCTCTATAGAAATTCTTTTAAAAAATGTTAATGCTGAATTGCTAGAAGGTTCAAAAGATAAGTCTGTCATAGAAAAAGTACTTGATGCAGGAAGACTTATGTTAGCGGCAGACACTGTCGGTGCAGCTCAAGTCATGTTAGACAAGTCCGTAGCATATTCACTCGAGAGAAAACAGTTTGGAAGACTCATTGGTTCATTTCAAGCAGTTAAACATATGTGTGCTGAGATGGCAGCAGAATTAGAACCGTGCCATTCAATGATTTGGCATGCTGCTCACTGTCAAGACAATGTCCCTGAAGAAGCCAGATTAATGGCATGTCAGACTAAGGCTCATGTTTCAGAAGTAGGAAAGCAAGTTTCAAAAACAGCAACAGAGGTCCATGGGGGTATGGGTTTTACTGATGAACTAGGTCTTCATTATTGGTTCAAGAGAATAGGATTAAATAGACAATTACTAGGTTCTCCTGAATTGGTTAGAGAGGAAGCAGGTAAATTACAAGGTTTTGATCAGTAATAAGCCACAAAGATAAGCCTGAAGGAATAAGCTCAGTTATATTCATAAAACAGCTAAGATTCTAATTTATAAACCTTATTTGCCGTTTCATAAAAAAGTTTTCTTTTTTCATTATCACCCAGATGAATTGTCATTTTCTTATAGGCATTCCAAATCACATGATAAGAAACCGACTGTTTATCAACAGGGAAATTGCTCTCAAACATTGACCTATCTGCTCCGAAACATTCAAGCGTATGCATATAATAGCGTGCCTGCTCGGCAACTATCTCATCTGATGTGGCTGGTAAATTTTTTCTATGCCAATCCCATCCATTGATGGGCATCGCTAATCCACCTAGTTTTGCGAAGACATTGACACATTGACTTAATTCATAAGTATCTTCTTTCCATTGTTCATAAATCTCATCTCTCTTACCCTCATATGGTCCAATTCCAAGAGGACCTCCAAAATGATCATGAACTATTGTTAGATCAGGTAGATTTTTAGCTAATTTCGTTAAGTCTTTTATTTGATTATGGTAATGCCATGTATCAAAAACCATTCCTAAAGAACTAAGCTCTTCTAATCCTTGCTGAAAATTATCTTCTAAATAGATATGAGGAGTAGGATGCGAGTGTGCATTTCTAACTCTTTCGTCTTCATCCCATCCACCCGCGTGTCTGATACCTCTAAAAAGACCCTCACCCTTCTCTTGATGCATTTCTAGAACTTCTTTAACACTTGATCCCAACATCATATTGGCATGTCCAATTATTCCTGCAATTTGAGCTTTATCAGGGCTTTGTCTTCCTTGTTTGGCAATTTCAACTACAAACTCTGTTTCGCCTACAGGTTTGAACCGATCAGGACCTTCTTCATAGTATTCTTGACCGCAATCGATAAAAACAGTTTTTTTAATATTATGACCACTTGAAGTATCACTCCATAAATCTTCTAAAAGATATCTGTAACTTTCCTTAATTCCAGGAGGATCTTCAGGACCATGCCATAAATGATGATGAGGATCGATGATTTCCATATCAGGATCAATAATTTCCTCCTTTACACCATTTATCCAATTTTCTATTTCATGAATTTTAGCCATGTCAATTTCCTCTAATTATATTTAAAGCATAACCAAAAATATCTGCTATTTCGTCAATTTGCTTTTCCTTTGAGGTCCCTGCTCCGTGTCCTGCCCTCGATTCAACTCTAAGGAGGATTGGATTTGAACATTGCTGAGCTTCTTGAAGTCTAGCAGCAAATTTATAAGAATGTGACGGCACTACCCTATCATCTCTCGAAGATGTTGTGATTAGAGTTGTGGGATAACATATAGATGAACTGACATTGTGATATGGAGAATAGCTCAAGAGATTAAGAAAATCTTGTTTTTTATCAGGTTCCCCGTAGTCACTTTCCCAAGCCCATCCAATAGTAAACTTATGGAACCTTAGCATATCCAAAACTCCTACTTGAGGGATAGCAACTTTGAATAAGTCGGGATTTTGTAGCAATGAAGCAGCTACTAATAAGCCTCCATTTGATCTGCCTAACGAAGTCGTTGTATCGGGTGAACCTATTTCTTTACTGTGCAAATATTTAGCGGCATAAGCAAAATCATCGAATACATTTTGTTTATTTAGCAACATGCCTTCTTTGTGCCACCTATCTCCGTATTCTGATCCACCTCTTAAATTTGCTACTGCCAATACGCCTCCAGATTTTATCCACATATAAAAGGTTTTACTAAAATAAGGCAAAATCGAAATATTAAATCCACCATATCCATAAAGAAGTACAGGTGTATCCTTTGTCAGCTTGGTCTCTGTGCTATGTGACAGGTGTATTGGGATTTGAGTACCGTCTTTTGAGCTATAGAATTCCAAACTTGTTTTGTACTCCACAACATCCAAACCTTTAATTTCGGTTTTCCAATAAGTTTCGAAAGAGAGGGTTTCGAGATTTAATTCATATATTGTTTGTGGAGTAATAAAATTAGAAAATTCGAAATAAGAGATTTTATTGTCTAAACTTCCTTTAAAACCAGATAGAGTTCCTCTTCCTTCAAAAGGCAATTCGGTTATAAAGTTACCTTCCAAATCAAAAATTTTTACCTCAGAAAGCGTATCAACTAGATAATTGAGAATAAGCTTATCCCCCACTACTGAGGCACTGGAAATTGGAAATTTGCTTTCCGGAATTAAATCCCTCCAAATAGGTTCATTAGATGATAGATCTAATAGGAATATTCTTCCATTAGGTGCATCTAAATTTGAAAAGAACCACGCTCTATCTTTGGTTCCTCCTAAGAAGTTATAGGTCGCCACAAATTCACTTATAAGAGGTACGAAATTTAACGAATCATCAAAACTGATTGAGAGGAAATTCCTTTCATCTGTACCCTCACCAATAGATAAAATTCTATATGCGCCCTCTTGTGGAACGTTTATTGACCATGATAAATCTGGATTCAAAGTATCTTGATAAATCAACCTATCTTGATTTTGTTTAGTCCCCAACTTGTGAAAATAGAGTTTAGGGCTTTTATTTAAATCGGAAAGCGCTACTGAAGTTGGATTGTATTTTTGATAGTAAAAACCTGAACTATCCTGCTCCCAAACTGCATAAGAAAATTTTGAATATTCAATTAGATCTTCAAGTATTTGATCATGATCTATATCTAGTACTTTCCAAGTACGCCAGTCAGACCCACCATCAGATATAGAAAATGCGAGGTATTTCCCGTTTGGACTGACGCTAACATCTCCTAAAGAAATGGTTCCATCTTCAGAAAAATTATTTGGATCTAGAAGTATTCTAGCTTCACATGAATCGCAATCCTTCATCATAAAAACAGATTGCTGTTTTTTACCATCATCATAGAAATAAAAGGTTTTATCCTCTTTCTTAAAGGGAATGCTTATATCTGAGGTTTCCCAAATTTCTTCTAGGTCTTTTTTTATTTTTCTTTGGATTGGATTTTTTAGAAATTGATCAGCAATTTTATTTTGTTCCTCAACCCATGCTTTGACTTCATCACTTGTAAAATCTTCAAGCCAACGGTAAGGGTCGCTTATCACTCTGCCAAATAGAGTTTCAAGTAATTCTTCTTGTTTTGTATATGGGTATTTCACTTCGCTTGATCCTGAATCACATCCTATTAGGAACATAATTAATATAATTTTTGAGTATTTAAACAATATATTCCCCAGTAATTTATGCAATAAGTATAGAATAAAAAAAGATTATGAATCTAATCTTAAGAATGCACATACATATCTTAATCTCTATTTTGTTATGCTTCTCCGTCACTACCATTTCAGCAGATACGAATTATGACTCTTATGTGCTCGGCTTTGGTTCTTGTATAACAGAAAAAAGAGATCAACCTATATGGTCTGCAATTGAAAAAGAAGACATAAATGAATTCTTTTTTATGGGAGATAATGTCTACGGTGACTCCGAAGATGGGCTTTTACAAGAGATGAAAGCCTCATATGAGAAGCAAAGAGTATTGTTCCCAGAATGGCTGTTTAAGAAAAAACTAAATGCAATATGGGATGATCATGATTATGGAAAAAATGATGGCGGTGCAGAATATCCGCTTAAGAAAGAAGCTCAAAAACTTTTTCTGGAGTTTTGGAATGTTAAAAAAGACGATCCTAGGCACAATAGAGATGGGATATATTTTTCGGAAAAATTGAAAATAGGTGATTTAAGTGTCAATTTGATAGGACTGGATACAAGATATCATCGGTCTCCTTTAGATCAAACAGATAAGCCCTATTACCCTACTCAAGATAAAAGCAAAACTATTCTGGGAGTTGAGCAATGGGAATGGTTAGAAAATGAACTTTCAAAAGAAAATGATTTGTTAATTATTGTTTCGTCAATCCAAGTATTAGCTACAAATCATGTCTTTGAAAAATGGCATAACTTTCCTCATGAGAGGGAGAGACTATTAAAACTCTTAGAAAATATTAGTTCACCAGTCATAATTCTTTCCGGAGATAGGCATAAGGCAGGCTTATATAGATCAAAAAATATCATTGAGATGACGTCATCATCAATGAACAAACCTATATCAAGACCGTTCAGATTTATTTGGGATTTACTTTTTAAAGAGACGGATGACCTGTTGAATGGAGAAATGTACTATGGCGAAAATTATGGTGTTTTAACCATAGGAGTTAATCAAAATTTGATGCTTGAACTTAAGGGCATTGACGGTGAATTAATTTTGCAGCACACAATAAAAAAAGGGGCCTTGAAGGCCCCCTCTTCTTAATTTGCGGCTTTAATCCTGACAGTTGAATAAGATCTTCCGTTATCGCAAACAGCTATATCTCCCAATGCTTCAACTTCTGGTGTCCCTCGGAGGTTCTCACCAAAATTATCGACATTCTTTCCAAAATCAGCTGGTGTATTTGCATACAAAGAATAAACATAATCATAGTCATATTCTCCTGCACCGGTTGGAGCCATTATCATTTTCCTACCCATGTTATCTCCTGTAGATTTAGCTTTTTTTGCAAAGTCTTTATAGGTATCAAACGCTTTTCTCATAGTGATTCCCTCCTTGAGAGTACACTCAGTGAAACGAACAAAGCCAAAATCTCCTATCTCTCCATCAGGACTTGATATAGGCCACTGCCATACATCAACCACACGCTGATTTGTCACAGGCAGGGTTCTCAACATTGAGCCTCCTTCCTTAAGCCATTGATCTATGGCAGCGTACTGCTCACCTGCCGACGGCCATAGATTCAGCCAGACATAATCTGCGCGCTGCATGTCATCTGAAAAATACGGTGAAAAGACTACAGTTTCCATTGGATCCCAAGCACTTTTGTCCTCCATCCACTCAACAAATTTTTCACCCCAACTTAGCAAATCATCCATATCTTTGCCTTTATTGAATTGTCCAGAATAGTATTCAGCTTTGTTTGCAACTGGTTCATATTTGTATTCCTCAGCTGCAATAAAGCTTGAAAATACTATGAGTAGTGTTAATAAATTTTTCATAACTTTTATTTTTTTAGCCAGATATTAAACATTTGCATAAATAAGATACAAAGCAAAAATAAAGCAGTAAGTGCATCAGGAATTAAATTGAATGCAGCTCCTGGTTCAGGTGCATTTGCAATAAAATTTTGCGCTCCCTGGCTTATCTCGACACCTTGAGCTTGCATTGCTGCAAATACTCCAGCTATTCCATTACCAATCCACTCCGTTGCTCCAGCATTAAAATTCAATTGAAAAACAATAATTAGACAAAAAACTGTAACAACTATCTTGCCTAATAAGTTATCTGAATCCCCTGCCATATTCGCAGCTCTAAAGCTAACCCATAGTAAAAAAGCTAATCCAACAAAGTAAGCTGCATTGGCTAATGTAGCAAGCCAAAAAGTATTCCAAATTTCTAATTCGGTGGGCATATCTCTCTCCTAAGTAATTAATAAATGAGAATAATTCTCAAATTCACTTTATACCTTTATAAAATAACAATCAAACTTTAAAGCCTTGATAAATAAATTTTTATACAATNAANAAAATAGGNANATAAATGACAATTAAAATTTACAGCACTGAAGGGTCAAGAGGTGTNAGACCAATATGGACTGCCGAAGAAATGGGTCTTGATTACGAAATAGAGATGATGCCCTTTCCACCGAGATTTCTAAAGCCAGAATACTTAGAAATAAACGTCCTTGGCACCATACCTTACTTAATAGATGGCAATACAAGAATGACCGAATCAGTAGGCATTTCGCAATATTTAGTTGATAGNTATGGTCCNACGGATCTNANAGTCAATGTNGATGAAGAAGATTATGGCTCCTATCTCAATTGGCTNACTCATGCNGATGCAACTTTAACTTTTCCACAAACTGTTTTCATTAGATATACATTACAAGAACCGGGTGTAGCNGATGCAGCNGCTGAAGGNTATAAACGNTGGTTTGTTGCAAGGCTAAAATTGCTAGAAGCAACTCTAGCAGACAGAGAATACCTGTGTTGCAATAGATTTACCATTGCAGATATCTGTGTAAGTTATGCCATATATTTAGCTGGAACTCTGGGAATAGAACAAGCATTCAAACCAAACATTAAACGATGGACAGATATGCTCTTCGAGAGAGAAGCGTTCAAGAAGATAATTGCCTTTAAATATGATGGCCCTGGACCATCGGGTCCTGAAAAGTTAGAAAAATAATGATTTCCAATACTTTAGTTTGTGAATACTTAAGCGACGATATGTCGGGAGTAAAGATGATAGAGAGAGACCTCCCCAAACTTAAGACAGATGAAGTTCTTATTAAAGTAAAGGCAAGTTCAGTAAATTTTCCTGACTACTTGATGACTCAAGGAAAATATCAACATAAACCCGATCTTCCTTTNGGNCTTGGNATGGAGGGGTCTGGAATTATCGAACAGGTTGGAGAANNNGTTGAAGACTTTAAGNCCNAAGATGAGGTAACTTTCGGAGCTNTGGGACAAGGAGCTTTTACTGATTATATTATTGTTAACCAAAAGGCCGCTCAAACTAAACCCGAAAATCTCTCATTTGAAAAAGCTGCTGCATTTCAAACTGCATATCTAACAGCCTATGTATCTTTAGTACGCAGAGGTTCTTTGAAGCGAGGAGAGACATTATTGGTTCATGGTTCGACAGGAGGTGTAGGAATGGCTGCTGTGCAGCTTGGAAAGTATTTAGGTGCCAAAGTCATTGCTACAGGAACTTCAGAAGAAAAACTTAAATTTACTTTAGATTGGGGTGCCGATCATACAGTCTTAACCCATAAAAATAATGTCGTTGAGTTTAGAGAAGAAGTTAAGGAACTTACTGAAGGAAAAGGAGCTGATGTAATTTATGATCCTGTCGGAGGAGATGTCTTTGATCACTCAATCCGATGTATCAATTGGGGCGGAAGACTTTTGATAGTCGGATTTGCTAGTGGCAGAATACCTCAACTTCCAATAAATATGGCATTAATAAAAGGTTTTTCCGTCATTGGTGTCCGCGCAGGTGAATATGGACGTAAAGATCCAATAGGTGGAATGGAAAATAATCAAGCTATAAGAGAGATTTGTGAAAAGGGTCACTTTGATCCGCATATATGCAAAACATTTCCTTTGGAAGAAGCAAAAAGCGCCATACAATTTTTATCCAAAAGAAAATTAATCGGTAAAGTTATAATAAAAAACTGACCTTATCTCCTAGAAGCATTTGATATTGTTTCTAAGTCCAGATTCGAATATTCAAAAACTTCTACTTTAGGAATCAAGGAACCTACTTCTTGATTCCAATCATAGTGATAACCTAATGAAGAGGAATCTGGAGGTTTTATAAAAAACTTTATGGTGTAAATATCTGTCCTCATTCCTGGTAATTTTGTATTTAAAGCATAGTGGAAATTATCCGAAAGGTTTAAATGAGGAAGTAAATCAATTGATTTAGTAATTTGAGTTTTTTGATTTTTCAGCTCAGCACTCACATTTAGGTAAGGAACAAATCCTCCTTTTTGTGATCCCTCTGGAGCACTGTCATTCCAGTTTGCAAGGACTTCAAGGTGTATATCAGAGTTCTCCTCATTGCCAAAAAAATTACTGGGAGATACATCATCTTTAATTGCGACTTCAAATACTAGATTAATTCCGTTTTCAATAGTTTCTTCTCCTAAAATCATCTCTGGAATTTCGCTCCATAGATGAACAGGGAATATAAAGGGAATCAGAAAAGTTTTAAATAATCGCATTAAAGTATTTTAACCCAATAATTCTTGTCCTGGTTTCCAGTTACAGGCAGTAAGACCACCAGCTTGAAGCGCTTCAAGAGTCCTTAGTGTCTCTATAGGATTTCTTCCAGTATCTAAAGCATTAACGCAAATATGTTGAACAATATTATCTGGATCAACTATCATGGTAGCTCTATAAGCCACTCCCTCTTCAGACATCAAACCTAACTCCGATGTTAATTTTCCTTGAGGATCTGCAAAGCTACGATGATTTAATTTACTCAAACCAGGATGTTCTCTCCTCCAAGCAAGTTTACAAAATTCATTATCTGTACTTCCGCCGATGAGGATNCAATCTCTCTTTTCTAANTCTTCATTGATTGATGCAAATTCGATAATTTCAGTTGGGCAAATAAAAGTAAAATCCTTTGGATAAAAATATATAACTTTCCATTTCCCATCAAAACTGCTGTCAGAAAAACTTTCAAAAGCTGATTCACCAGACTCTTCTGGTTCATTAAATCCAGGTTTAACTGATACCAAGTTAAATTCNGGCATTTTTTCACCTATTCCAATCATANTCGCTNCTTAAAAATAATTTAAAANAGTTGAATTATAAATGATAATGATTATCATTACTATTTCATTATGACAACTAAACAATTTGAACTAACGGAAGAAGAAATAAGGCTTGTAGCTTTATATAGAAAGAAAGAATTTACGCACGCCTCCAATACAGATAAAAGAATTACTAGCATGAGGCAGTCTATGGAATTTATAGATAAGTTCAGAACTCTTATAGAAGCTGAAAAGGAAATGAGAATCAACTCAGAGATGATTTATAAATATCTCTTCAGGGTTTTAAGTTTATTTAATGAAAGGTGTAATTACTTTGGACTTGACTCAAGAAGTCATGTTATAGATATACTAGATGAAATTGAAGGGATTGCACCCTATCATAAGTCCGACAGTAGAGTTACCTTAAATTAATATCTGTAAGGCCTAGAAATTTCAAGAATTGCTGGTTTCTTGCCTTCACTAACCCAAATAAAGTGATGTGCAAGCATAGCGGGTTCTACATATTCTGGTCGTGCAATTATTTCTAAATCGTTATCTTTACAATATTGATCTATATCCTCTATGCAATTACTGACAA
The DNA here is from genome assembly GCA_002707915.1 of Gammaproteobacteria bacterium. Lineage (GTDB taxonomy): Bacteria > Pseudomonadota > Gammaproteobacteria > Magnimaribacterales > Magnimaribacteraceae > Magnimaribacter. The sequence goes on along the minus strand of PAOE01000037.1, from coordinate 4,698 downwards.
GATAAGATTTCTCATTGTCTTTATCTTTTGTTATTGCATAACTAAACATTGGATATATTTTATACCTTAGAGCAAAAAATTGGTTCTACCAATTCCATATATTTGGCATAAATCACTTCTAGACTTGTTCTGTCCAGCCTAATAACCGTTATGAATTCACTTTGTGATGCATCGGTATATTGACCAAGCTCATAAAATTCATTTGAAACTTTTAAATCCATTGTCAATTGGCCTTTTTTCAATATTTGAGTTGCTCTCTGTGTCTCTGTACCAAGCAGCAAATTAAATGATAAATCCTTATAACTATTATTTGCCTTACAATCTANGTTTATNAATTCTGTATATANATTAGTTGAACTCGNAACCAAAAATAGAAATATTAATTTCTTAATCATTTATAAATACACGGTCCNCTTCTTTGATCACATTTACCAAGCCTAGAATCCATTTCATCATTGTTNATTTTTTTTAAGCTATTTTCTGCACCCATGACCCGGAAGTCAGAGCAATCTAAGTTCCTTTTTCTTTTTTCAAGGTTTATGACCTTTTGCAACTTAACTTTTTGAATTAATTCAAGCGAAGAAAATTCGAATTCAGTTTCTGGAAAACACAAAAAAAAGTTATCAGAATTTTTTATATCATCAATATGACCACCCCCCATTGTGCAGCCAAATAAAAGAAGGGAAATAGGAAGAATAAAAAAACCTTTCATTTAGTAAATCACGTCAATGAATAAAAATAATAACGATGGCACTATGAGGCATCCGATTGCCGTATAAAAGGTTGCAGTCATGGCTCCATAAGGTACTAGCTTAGGATCAACAGCAGCCAAACCCGCGGCAACACCGCTGTTGGTTCCCATTAAACCACCAAAAACCATTGCAGACCTTGGATTATTAAGACCAATCGATTTAGCNACAATAGGTGTCATTGTCATAACCAATATAGATTTAACTAAACCTGCAGCAATACTTAGCGCAATTACCTCACTGCTTGCGCCAATTGCCGACCCAGTAACAGGACCTACAACAAAGGTCACAGTTCCTGCACCAATGGTGGTGATGCTCTTGGCATCATCGTATCCAAATAAAATAGCAACGATAGAGCCNAGGGAGAATGATAAGATAACTCCTANGAATAANGAGNNAATACCAACCACTCCAGAAGTCTTCAAATCACTAAACTTCGCCCCATACGCAGTTGCAACAATAGCAAAATCTCTCAGCATAGATCCTCCTANAACTCCTACCCCTGATAAAATTGCTATATCNGCTACTCCTTTATCCCCCTCATAATAACTTCCTGCAATGTATGCAAAAATTAGTCCAAGAATAATTGCAATTGCTGACCCATGAAATCTTCCTNTAGTTAACTTTTCAGAAAGGAAATANGAAAGGTATACAGTCACTCCAACAAATACAAATGCGGTAATGAGACTATTCTTTATTAAAATCTCTTCAACAATATTCATTTATCTTTGAGGTTAGACAATAAAGGAATGAATANGAATGATATCGAGACAACAACAATTCCTGCCACCAAGGCCATGAATCCACCATCNAAGGCTCCGACAACATTTTGTTTAGCTGCCATAGCAACCACTATTGGTATATAAATTAGACTCCAAAAAGTGATACCNGATTCAGANATATCCCCGATACTAAGTTTAAAATTTTGATAATTGGATAAGATCATCAACAAAAACATNGCGATACCNATTCCGCCAACATTTGCATCAATCCCGAAAAGTTCTCCAAGCCACTTNCCNATAATTAATCCTATCAAAGTGCAGATACCTAAGAGGGCTATTCCATAAATGACCATATCAAATTAAATATTCAAGATAAAACAAACCTACACTCAAACTTAAACCAACGAGTATGACAAAATATTTTATGAAATTCTCATTTACTAATTGAGTTAGTCTTGCGCCTATATAACCTCCGATAACTGAAAATATAATCATATAAAGAGCATAAGACCAAACTACAAACTGGTTGGAAANAAAAACCATCACCGAAACAACAGTAATTACAAAAGAGAGTAACGATTTAATTGCNGATAATTCTCTNAGTGAATATTTCTTTTCAAATGACAACGCAGATAATAAGGCAATACCTAAGCCTCCATTAAAGTAACCTCCATAAGAACTGACGAAGCCNAATAAAACTTTTGATAAAAAAGGCTTTTGACTCTTTNGAATATTNTTTTGATTCACAACATTTNTTGCGAACAANAGCGTTGCAATTAAGATTAAAAAAGGGATGACTTGCATGAAGAATTTATCAGTGGAACTGATCAGCAATGTAGCGCCAACTGATGAAAACAAAATACTTAAAACAATTAAAATAAATAAATATTTTCTGCTCACTGAAGATAGGACATCTCTGAATCCCAGAACTGAGCCTAAATAACCTGGAAACATGACAGAAGCGCTTGTTGTGTTTGCCATAACCGGACTCATTCCTGCCGATAGTAATGCAGGCAGAGTAATAAATGTCCCTCCACCAGCAATAGAATTTAGACCCCCAGCAAATAATGCAGCACTGCACGCAAATAAGAGATTAGAGTAATCCACTGAAAGTTATAAACCCTCAACAATTACTACATGTCTGACAGAAGATTTAGAAGAGAATTCAAGAGCTTCTTTGTACTCTTCGGAATGATAAGCCTCTTCAGCAGCATCAATTGATGGGAATTCAATTAGTACTGTTCTTTCAAATGACTCACCTTCGAGCTTAGTTTGTTGCCCTCCTCGAGCAAGGAACTTACCTCCGTATTTTTCAATAGCTGGACCTGCCAACTTGATGTATTTGCTATACAACTCACTATCTGTAATATGACACAGAGTTAGCCAATATCCTTTCATCAATAGGTCCTTATGACTTAAAGTCTAATCTTTTTGAGTGAAGAATGGGTTCTGTATAACCACTAGGTTGNGTTCTACCTTTTATAGCCAAATCTACCGCTGCAGAAAAAGCTATTCCTTCGAAACTNGGAGACATATTGATGTATTCAGGATCGCCTTCATTTTGTTGATCAACAACCACTGCCATTTTTTTCATCGTCTCAATGACCTGNTCTTCCGAACATAAGCCATGGTGAAGCCAATTAGCTATATGTTGACTGGATATCCTACAAGTTGCCCTATCTTCCATGAGACCAACATTGTTNATGTCTGGAACCTTCGAGCATCCAACTCCTAAATCAATCCACCTTACAACATACCCTAAAATCCCTTGGCAATTGTTATCGAGTTCGGATTGAATATCCTCCGCAGAAAGACTCTCAGGATTCTCCATNACTGGAATGGAAAGAATATCTTCAAGAGAGGCCCTAGGTCTTGATAAAAGTTCATTTTGTTTATCAGAAACGGAAATNTGNTGGTAATGGATTGCATGAAGTGTTGCTGCTGTTGGCGACGGAACCCAGGCACAATTAGCTCCAGCTTCAGGGTGCNTGGATTTATTTTGATACATTCCAAGCATTTCATCAGGCATAGCCCACATACCTTTACCAATCTGTGCTTTTCCTTTAAATCCAGTTTCTAATCCCACATCNACATTCCAATCTTCATAAGCATTAATCCATGGTTGTTGTTTCATTTGAGCTTTTGGAATAACTGGCCCAGCTTCCATACTGGTATGAATTTCATCACCAGTTCTATCTAAAAAACCGGTGTTTATAAAAATTACCCTATCTTTNGCTACTCGGATGCACTCCTTCAGATTTACNGTCGTTCTTCGCTCTTCATCCATTATCCCTANTTTGACAGTTAAACGATCTAAGCCTAACACTTCTTCAACTCTTTCGAATAAATCACAAGTAAACTGCACCTCCTCAGGACCGTGCATTTTAGGTTTTACAATGTATATACTGCCCGTTCTTGAATTAGCTGATTTACCCTCTTTTTGTAAATCATGCTTTGCAATGCATATAGTAAACATAGCATCCATNATTCCCTCNGGGACTTCATTTCCATCAACNTCTAAGATTGCTGGGTTAGTCATCAAATGACCAACATTTCTGACCAANAAAACACTTCTTCCAGGCAAGGTTATTTCACTATCATCTTTGCCGGTATAACTTCTGTCTCCATTGAGAGATCTTGTCATTTCCTTATCACCTTTNACAAAAGTTTCTTTTAAATCTCCCTTCATTAATCCGAGCCAGTTCCTATATGCNAATGACTTATCTTCAGCATCAACNGCGGCAACTGAATCCTCNAGATCCTGAATAGTTGTAACTGCCGATTCAAGAACAACATCCTTTATATTGGCGGGATCATCCTTGCCAATAGAATCCTCAGGATCGATTTGAATATCTATATGTAAATTATTGTTTTTAAACAATATACTTGNNGGATTATCAGGATCACCTNTGTACCCTATGAACTGACTTTTATCAGACAATGATCCTGAAGACTGATCACTAAAAGCGATAACCAAATCACCATTTTCTACTTTAAAACCGGTTACGTCTTTGTAATTACCTGATTGTAAAGGAACCGATTCGTCTAAAAAGTCCTTAGAAAACTCTATGACTTTGTCTCCTCTAGCAGGATTATAAGGCCCAGATCTTTCAGCTCCTCCATCTTCTGAAATCATATCTGTTCCGTATAGGGCATCGTAAAGACTTCCCCATCTAGCATTGGCAGCATTTAAAGAAAATCTGGCATTCATTACAGGAACTACTAAT
>PAOE01000036.1 GCA_002707915.1 Gammaproteobacteria bacterium | reverse complement strand
TAGTGAAGAAGTGGTTAGTGAAATGGTAGAAGGAGCATTAAGAGAAAGCAAAGCAAATCTCGGAATAGCGATAAGTGGAATTGCTGGTCCTGGTGGAGGAACTACTGCAAGACCTGTTGGGACAGTTTGCATTGCTTGGAAACTAGATCAGGCTTCCACAATTAGAGAGACATTTTTATTTGAGGGAAACAGAAACGAAGTAAGATATCAAACCGTATTCAAAGCTTTAGAGGTAGCAATTGAATTGGTGAATTAATTTTTTAAATAGTACTGTTTATTTATACAGTATTTTGTATAATGCCATAACAAATTAGGAGAAAGTTATGGCTCAAAAAAAGGTGACCGATATTAAAGAAGTAGATAAATCCAAGCAATTAGATAGTGCATTAGGGCAAATAGAGCGACAGTTCGGTTCTGGTACCGTTATGCGCATGGGTGAAAAAAGAAATGAAAAGATTCCAGCAATTCCTACAGGCTCTCTAGGACTAGACATTGCTCTAGGGATTGGAGGCTTACCTAGAGGTAGAATCGTAGAAATTTATGGACCTGAGTCATCAGGGAAAACCACTCTCACGCTTGAGGTTATTGCTCAATGCCAAAAAATGGGAGGTACTGCAGCTTTTATTGATGCTGAACATGCCTTAGATCCAATATATGCTGGGAAACTTGGAGTAAATGTCGATGAACTCTTAGTTTCACAGCCCGACACTGGAGAGCAAGCACTTGAAGTAGCCGATATTATGGTAGCTTCAGGAGGTATTGATATATTGGTTATAGATTCAGTTGCAGCTCTTGTTCCTAAAGCGGAGATTGAAGGTGAGATGGGTGATCATCATGTTGGACTACAGGCAAGACTTATGTCTCAAGCTCTTAGGAAAATTACTGGAAACGTCCAAAAATCCGATACTTTGGTAATCTTTATAAATCAAATACGACATAAAATTGGTGTTATGTTTGGAAGTCCAGAAACTACTGCTGGAGGTAACGCTCTTAAATTCTATTCTTCAGTGAGGATGGATATCAGGAGGATAGGGACTGTTAAAGATGGTGACGAAGCGGTAGGTAATGAAACTAGAGTAAAGGTAGTAAAAAATAAAGTCTCTCCTCCATTTAAACAAGCTGAATTCCAGATTCTTTATAACAAAGGAATAAATAGGCTTGGGGAGATAATTGATAAAGGTGCCGATCTAGATATCATCGAAAAGGCGGGAGCTTGGTATAGTTATAATGGAGAAAAAATAGGCCAAGGAAAAGCAAACTCAATTGAATTCCTAGAACAAAATCCTAAATTACTCAAGACAATTGAAAAACAAGTGATCGACGCAATTAATAAAGAAAGTTAATTTCTCTTTCTCATCTAACCTTTTTTGTTATAGGATTTAACAGTGGCGGCTATTATGGTCGCCACTTTTTGATATACAAGGAGAGATAATGGGAAATGCTTATATAGTTGGTGCGGTTAGAACACCTGGAGGAAGAAAAAATGGGAAATTAAGCCAATGGCATCCTACTGATTTAGGTGCATTGGTTCTAGACGAGCTTGTTCGGAGGACTGAAGTTAACCCAGAACACATAGATGATGTTATTTTTGGGTGTGTAAGTCAGTCTGGTGCACAGTCTGGAAATGTCGCACGAAATGCTGTACTTGCTTCTTCCTTGCCTGAGTCAGTTCCAGGAACAACTGTAGATAGACAATGCGGTTCATCTCAACAAGCAATTCATTTTGCAGCCCAAGCAGTAATGTCAGAAACACAAGATATTGTAATTGCTGGAGGAGTGGAAGTTATGAGCCAAGTGCCTATTGGGGCAGCAGTCATTGATAGTTTTAAGGCAGGGCATGGTCAACCTTATGGAGGAAAAGGGACCAGCGAAAGATATCCAGGTGTGCAATTCAGTCAATTTACAGGCGCTGAGATGATGGCTGATAGATGGAATATGACCAGAGAGGAGCTGGACTCCTTTGCGCTATCAAGTCATCAAAAGGCAATAAATGCAACAGAAGGTGGACATTTTGATAGAGAGATAGTACCTGTTGAAGGCGACCTGCCTAATGGTGATAAAGAGATGGTTACTGTCGATGAAGGAATAAGGTTTGATGCAAGTGCTGAAAGCCTGTCCGGTCTTAATACTCTCTCAGAAGATGGTGTTTTGACTGCGGGAACATCAAGTCAGATATGTGATGGAGCAGCTGCTGTTATGCTTGTAAATGATGCAGGTTTAAAAAAATTAGGTCTCAAGCCTAGAGCTAAGGTGGTGGCTCTAGCACTTGCGGGAGATGATCCAGTAATCATGCTAACAGGACCTATACCTGCTTCTAAAACTGTTTTAGAAAAGGCATCGATGACAATTGAAGATATAGATCTTTATGAGGTTAATGAAGCATTTGCTCCCGTTCCTCTGGCTTGGGCTAAAGAGCTGAATGCAGATTTAGAAAAGCTTAACGTAAATGGGGGAGCTATGGCTCTTGGTCATCCCCTTGGAGGTACAGGTGCAAAGCTTATGACTACTTTGCTGCATGAACTAGAAAGAAGGGAAGCAAGATTTGGGCTTCAAGCAATATGTGAGGGCGGTGGAACAGCTAATGCAATGATAATCGAAAGACTTAATTAATCGATTATATTTGCTAGAAGATCCTGATGAGAAACTAATTTTGGTTTCTCATCTTGCCTTCCTTTAATCTCTATTTCTTTAGACTCCAGAGTTCTGTCGCCAATAATTATTGTCAGGGGAATTCCAATCACTTCGGCATCATTAAACTTCACTCCAGGTCTTTTTTCTCTGTTATCCCATAAAACATCTATCTCATTTTTTTTCATGAGATCGTAAATCTCCGCGCATTTATCAGATATTTCCCTTTTATTTTTTGGATTAACCTCAACAATTGCTACTTCAAAAGGAGCAAGGGATTCTGGCCATATTATTCCCTTGTCATCGTGGTTTTGTTCAATTGCTGCAGCAACTATTCTAGAGGCACCAATGCCGTAACAGCCCATTTCCGGATTTATTTCTTTATCTTCAGATTGAATTTTTAAATTAAGAATTTCTGAATACTTCTTACCTAACTTGAATATATGGCCAACCTCTATCCCTCTCTTCAATTTAAGAATACCTTTACCATCGGGACTTTCTTTTCCTTCAAGAGTAGACGGATCTTGGCCATCTTGAAGTTCTGTAAGTAATTCTGCATTAGTTGCATAGGTGCTTTTATCACTGAAGGCCAATAAATCTTCCCCCGAATCTGCCAAAACATGGAATTCTTCAGAGTCTGATCCACCTATAGTTCCACTATCAGCTTTAACTATCCTGTAATCTAAGCCTATTTTATTAAAGACCTTTATATAAGCTTCTTTCATGACTTGATAGCTTCTATCAAGACCTGTTTTATCTAAGTCAAAAGAGTAAGCATCTTTCATTAAGAACTCTCTAGATCTCATTACGCCAAACCTTGGCCTTATTTCATCTCTAAATTTTGTTTGAATCTGATAGAGTGTGACCGGTAATTGTTTATAGCTAGTTAGGAGGTTTTTACAAAGATCTGTAATTATTTCTTCATGAGTTGGACCTAAGCAAAATCTATTCTCATGCCTATCTTCAAAAACTAGTAATTCTTTTCCATATTGGTCTATACGACCGGAGCTTTCCCACAAAGATGCAGGCTGAACCATTGGCATCAAAATTTCCTGAGCTCCAGCTTCATTCATCTCCTTACGAATTATATCTTCCACTTTTTGAAGAACCTTTTTTCCAATGGGAAGCCAGTTATAGATTCCTGAAGAAACCTGTCTAATCAGTCCTGCCTTAATCATCAATTGATGACTTATTATCTCTGCATCAGAAGGATTTTCTCTTTGGGTTCCAAGAATTAAATGTGAAGCTTTCATAGAATTTTTTATTCAATACTAACATATAGGTAGTTTTCAAGAGTCTATATAATTAAAATTGCTATAATTAATCTAACTTACAAAGTTAATACTGTTTAAAGCACTCTCTATGCCAACTTATATCTTTAAAAATAAAAAGACAGACGAAGTATTTGAGCAGCAAATGCGTATTTCTGAACTTGATGAATTTAAGAAAACTAATCCAGATTTAGTTCAATTACCTACTGCACCCTCNTTTCGATTGAAAGGNACTGGCTGGTATGAAACTGACTTTAAGACAGGGAAAAAGAAGAACATAGCAAAAAGTGATAATGAAAGTCAGAATAAACAAAAATCTAGTGATAAAAGTGATGCTAACAAAGCCTCCTCTTAAGTAAATGTANAGAACACATAAATGTAATCAAGTTAACAAAGATCTTNTAGATCAAGAGGTATCCGTAATTGGATGGATTCACAGAAGAAGAGATCATGGTGGTGTAATCTTCTTTGATTTAAGAGACTCTCATGGTCTTGTTCAGGTNGTNTATAATCCAGATAAAGAAAAGGCATTCTCTCTGGCAGAGTCTTGCAGAAATGAATTTATTATAGCTTGTAAAGGTATAGTGCATCTAAGACCTGAGGGCACGGTCAATGAGGCTTTGGTAACTGGTGAAGTTGAAATTATTGCTGAGGAATTAGAAATACTCAATCCCTCCTTGCCACTACCCTTTCAGCTTGATGAATATACTTCAGTCGGTGAAGAGGCACGTCTAAAATATCGTTTTCTTGATTTGAGGCGCACTGACATGCAACATAATTTGAGATTAAGGTCCGTGGTCTCTTCTTCGTTGAGAGATTATCTTAATTCAAATGGTTTCCTAGAAATTGAAACGCCTATACTCACTAAGGCAACTCCAGAGGGAGCTAGAGATTACCTTGTTCCTAGCAGAACATTTCCTGGCTCATTTTTTGCATTACCTCAATCTCCACAGTTATTTAAGCAAACGCTTATTGCATCCGGATTTGAGAAATATTATCAATTTGCTAAATGCTTTAGAGATGAGGATCTAAGAGCAGATCGCCAGCCCGAATTCACCCAACTTGACATAGAACTTGCTTTTGTAGAATCAGAAGATGTAATTAGTCTTATAACAAATATGATGGTTAAGGTCTTCAAAGAAACTCTCTCGGTCGATTTAGGAGAATTTCCTACAATTTCATATGCCAATGCGATGGAGAAATATGGTTCTGATAAACCTGATTTAAGAAATCCGCTGCAACTCGAAGAAGTGAAACATTTGTTTAATGATTCTGATTTCAAGGTTTTTAGTGAACCGGCAAATGATCCTGAATCAAGAATTGCAGCTATTAAAGTGCCAAATGGTAAAGCTTTAACTAGAAAACAAATTGATGATTACACCAATTTTGTAGCAACTTTTGGAGCAAAAGGTCTTGCATATATAAGGGTAGAAGATCCTTCCAAAGGAAGAGATGGGTTACAGTCGCCCATCATCAAATTCATTGACGATTCGATTTTAGATAACTTGGCTAAAATTCTTAAATTTGATGAAGGAGATATTATATTTTTTGGTGCAGGTAAGAGAAATATCGTCAATGATTCATTATCTGCATTAAGAGATGTTTTAGCAAAAGATTTAGATTTACTAACATGTGATTGGGCTCCATGTTGGGTTATTGATTTCCCTATGTTTGAAAAAAATAAATTAGGGGATTTAACTCCTCTGCATCATCCTTTTACTGCACCTAATTGCTCTATAGATGAACTGCTTGAGTCACCACTTGATGCACTTACAGATGCATATGATTTAGTCTTAAATGGTACTGAGTTGGGAGGTGGTTCGGTACGGATACATAACCAAGATATGCAAAGAGCAGTTTTAAATCTTCTCAAAATTGATGATGATGAGGCTGAAGAAAAATTTGGTTTTTTATTGTCAGCTCTGCAACATGGTTGCCCACCGCATGCTGGTCTAGCAATAGGATTTGACAGAATGATTATGTTGATGACAGCTTCTGAATCTATAAGAGATGTAATAGCATTTCCCAAAACTCAAACTGCTTCTTGTCTTCTAACAAACGCTCCCGGTAAAGCAGCTCAAGATCAGCTCGATGAACTGCACATTCGCTTTCATGGACTAGAAAAGGAGACTTAACATGGCAGGTCATTCTAAATGGGCAAATATCAAACATAGAAAAGGTAGACAGGATGCAAAGAGGGGAAAGATTTTCTCTGTTCTTATTAGAGAATTAACCGTAGCCTCAAAATTAGGAGGTCCTGAGCCCGATGATAATCCTAGATTGAGAACGGCAGTTGATAAAGCACTCTCAGCAAATATGAACAAGGATACTATTGAAAGAGCTATTCAAAGAGGAGCAGGCGGGCTCGAAGGAGAGAATCTTGAAGAGGTTAGCTTTGAAGGTTATGGTCCTGGTGGAATTGCAATAATGGTTGAATCAATGACCGACAATAATAATAGGACTGTCGCTGAGGTACGTCATGCATTTACTAAGTCGGGAGGTAATTTGGGTACCAATGGTTCAGTTTCCTACTTATTTGAAAAAAAAGGTCTTATCAATGCTTCTTCTGGTCAAGATACTGATGAAATCATGGAAATATCAATTGAAGCTGGAGCAGAAGACATTGAGATAAATGAAGATGACTCTGTGAATATAATATCTTCTCCAGAAGATTTTGAAGCTATAAAGGTTTCTCTTAAAGAAAATGGTATTGAAATCTCCGATTCTGAGATATCACTAGTCCCTGAAACGACAATTCAAGCTGACTTAGAAACTTCGCTGAAAGTATATAAACTTCTTGAAATGCTAGAAGATCTTGATGACACTCAAAGTGTTACATCGAATATAGAATTTGCTGAAGGTATGATTGATGAGCTAGATTGAAATGACTAATTCAAGAAATAAAGGAGCTTCATTTGAAAGGGAAGTAGCTAATCTTCTTACTAAAGACCTAAACCTGACTAATAATATTAGAAGAATCCTTGAACAAACTAGAGAAAAACATTTACCTGATTTGATATTAGGAAGATGGTACTTAGAGTGTAAAAGATACGGAACGGGTGCAGAACCTTTGGANGCTTGGTGGCANCAGGTATTGGATGCNACTAGGCAAAGAGGAATTCCAGCTCTTGTTTATAAATTTAATAGAAGACCGATNAAGGTAAGAGTTCCACTTGGCGCTATCAATCCTGACTTACATTTAGATTCNCCATTCACAGCAGATCTTCTCTGGGATGATTTCATATTCCTACTAAAAGAACTCTACTCAGCAGACATTACTGAACATGAGAGCATTGATTAATGNAAGCATATAAGCTTAGAGTTTATTATGAAGATACAGATGCTCAAGGAGTNGTCTACTACGCAAATTACCTCAAATTCTTTGAAAGGGCTAGAACAGAATTCCTAAGAGGAGTAGGTTATGAGCAAATGAAATTAATGAAAGAAGGCATAATCTTCGTTGTAAGAAGTTTAGAGCTCAAGTTACTAAAACCAGCAAGATTAGATGATGAGATCCTTATTTCAACTAGATTAGATAAGCTTGGAAAAGTCAGTTTTAATTTTGCTCAAGAAGCATTCTTAGATGATCAACTAATTTCTGAAGCTTATATAAAATGTGGTAGCCTCGATTCTCATAGCTTTACACCTTCTTCACTGCCTGAGTATTTACATAAGGGGATGAAGAAACTACTCTAACGAATATGGAGTTATCAGTTATAGAACTTTTTCTGAACGCTAGCTTAGTTGTAAAGGCTGTGATTTTAATATTAATTTTGGCCTCTATTTCTTCTTGGATGTTAATTTTCGAGAGATGGCTATACATCAACAGAGTAACTCAAGAGTTTCATGATTTTGAAGAGCAGTTTTGGTCTGACTCAGGTTTAGAGTCGCTTTTAATTGCTAGCCAAGAAGATGATCATAAATCTATTGGAGCCGAGTATATATTTCAAGTGGGTTATCTTGATTATAAGAGATTATCAAAGGAAGTTGATGCAGACACAGTCATGATGAGCGTTCAAAGGAATATGAGAGCAGCTCTAAGCAGAGAACAATCTTTACTTGAAAAAAATTTACCATATTTGGCAACTATAGCCTCTGTTAGTCCATACATTGGGTTATTTGGAACGGTTTGGGGAATTATGAACTCATTTAGAGGACTTGCCGGAGCTACCCAAGCAACATTGTCAGCTGTTGCTCCAGGGATATCTGAGGCTCTTATAGCAACTGCTATAGGTCTTTTTGCAGCGATACCCGCGCTAATAGCTTATAACAAGTTTATCTCGGAATCAGATGGCCTGTCTGCTAATTTTGATGGTTTTAAGGAAGAGTTCTCCGCAGTACTTGAAAGGGACCTTAAATCTAATCAATCATGAAGCGAAGAAATCTCATCTCAGATATCAATGTAGTTCCTTATATTGATGTAATGTTAGTTTTATTGGTCATATTTATGATCTCTGCTCCACTGATGGTTCAGGGAATACAAATCAATCTGCCCGAAATAAGCTCCGAAGCTTTACCCGTAAAAAACAATGAACCATTAATTATTTCGATAAATGAGAGCGGAAAAATATTTTTGGAAACAGAATCAACTAAGAATCAATCATTAAAGCTGAATGAATTAAATGAAAAAGTCAAAAAGATCTTCGAGGTAAATCCAAGTATGCAAGTTGTAATTAGAGGAGACAGTAAAGTGTCCTATGCCAGAGTGATGTCGGTAATGTCGGAATTACAGTCTGTTGGAGCAAGAGATATTGGTTTAATTTCACAACCAATTTCAAACACTAAATGAATTATTTCGCCCCTTTACTTTTATCGCTATTTATTCACTTNGGGATTGGACTTTCGTTTTCTAACATTCTCAAAATTGATTTTGATGCTTTTAATATTGACTCTAAAAAACCAATAACTGCTTTCGTAATTTTTGAGGAGGCAATATCTNTTCCTAGGCAGAAAATAAAAGCTGATCAAGTTACAAAAATTTCTGATAAACCAAAGCTAGAAACTGAGAAAATTGAGTTAGAAAGTAAGAAAGATCTATTAAGTGAAATTCAACAGCTAGAAAACTTAAAAATAAATGACCAAGCCTACATTAATAATATTTCTTTAGGAGAAATAGAAAAATTCTCATCAATCATCAAAAAACAAGTAGTAGACAATTGGAATAAGCCTAAAGGAGTAAGCCAAAATTTAAAAACAGAGATTGAAATAGACTTGGTTCCAACTGGTGAAATATTGTCATATAGAATTCTTAAAGGAAGCGGAAATGAAGCTTTTGATGAATCTGCTATGAAAGCTATTTCACGAGTCAATACATTTGATGGGCTAGGNATGCAACCCAAACTCTTTGATGATCATTTTCGAAAGTTTATTCTGATATTTTCTCCAGAATAGTAAAAATTCAATGATAGAAAATAGANTACCTATATTAATATTTTCTTTATTTTTTTCNGCATTTATTGAGTCTCAATTGAGGATAGAAATTAAGGGAGGTACCGANGATCCTATTAAAATTGCTGTTGTTCCCATGAAATGGAATGTTGATTATCCTCAAGAAATTACCTTGCATCAGATAATTAAATCGGACTTAGAGTCATTTGGAGAGTATGAAGTCTTGCCGCCTGAGAATATGCTTAGTCTTCCAACTGACCAAACAGAGGTTTTTTTTAGAGATTGGAGAATTTTGGCAGTAGATTTTTTAGTAATTGGTCAACTGAATAAGTCTGAAAAAAATGATGAATTAGATGCGAGTTATTTAATATTTGATGTTGTAAGAGAAAGGATGATCCATAGAGGAAATGTAGTAGGACCAATTGCAAGTATCAGAAAGATAGGACATAAAATAAGTGACAAAATTTATCTAAAGACGCAGGGAAGACCGGGTATATTCTCAACAAAAATAGCGTATATTGATAAACCGTCTTCATTAGATCCTTCATATAACTTGATGATTTCTGATCTTGATGGATTTGATAGCATTTCTTTATTTTCATCACCACAACCTTTGATGTCTCCCAGTTGGTCCCCAGACATGAAAAGCATTGCCTATGTTTCCTTTGAAGAGGGAACTTCAAGAATTTTTATACAAGAATTGAGCAATGCTAAAAGGAGGGGATTGAAATTAGAAAAAGGTATTAATAGTTCTCCCAATTGGTCTCCAGATGGAAAAAAAATATCTGCAGTATTATCTAAGTCTGGTAATCCCGATATCTATTTATATGACTTAAATAGTTCAAACTGGATACAATTGACTACCCATTTTGGAATTGATACGGAACCTGATTGGTCACCAAATTCAAAAAAACTTATTTTCACATCTAATAGATCGGGTTCTCCACAGATTTATGAGCTAAATGTTAACAATAAGAGAATAAAGAGGTTAACTTTTGAAGGAACATATAATGCTAGAGGCAGATATCTGCCCGATGGCAAAAACATAGTTTTTGTTCATAGAAAAAATGGAATTTTTCATATAGCTACTCAAAATATAAGAACAGGAAAAGTTAGAGTTTTAACAAATACTTTTTTGGATGAATCACCGACTGTATCACCTAATGGAAATGTCGTTCTTTATGCCACGAAAGATGGTGACAAGGATATTCTTGCAGGAATTACCATGGATGGAAAAACAAGATTTAGGATGCCATCTTTAAAGGGTGAAGCTAGAGAGCCTTCTTGGTCTCCGATAATAGATTAGATAGAAAATAAAAGTATAATAACTTCTGGAGGATTTTATGAATACTACTCAAAAATTTTTACTCACAGCTTTTGTTCTTTTTGTAGCTGCTTGTAGCTCAGTTTCCAGTGACAGAACAAATGATGCCACAGCGATCTCAGCATCTGCTTCAGGTGCTTACTCTGATGAGGGTCTTACATCAAATAATATTGTCTACTTTGCATATGACAGATCTGATATCAATGCAGAAGGTAGATCTAAAATTAGAACCTTAGCTAANGTCATAAATGATAATAACTTAAGTGTTAGGATTGAAGGTCATTGCGATGAAAGAGGTACTAGAGAATACAATTTGGCACTTGGTGAGCAACGTGCAAAAACTGTTGCAGAGTTGTTAGTCATCAATGGTGTTTCATCCAATAAAATAACAACTGTAAGTTATGGTGAGGAAAAGCCAGCAATGCCAGGTTCTAACGAATCTTCATGGTCAAAAAATAGAAGGGCATTAGTCAAAACTTTCTAACTGAATTGAAGAAGTATCTATTTATAAGCTTAATTTTCTTACATTCACTCACAACTCTTTCTAATCAAGATGAGAGTCTAGAACTTTTATACAAAAAAATAGAAAGGCTTGAGTTAGAAATTCAAGATTTGAGAAATCTTTTAGAAGAAAATTCTATTTTGGTAGATCGTTCCCTTGAACTACAGCAACAAAGATATCTTGACTTAGATGCTCGATTGCTTGAACTTTCGAAGTTAATTGAATNAGAAACTCCCTCTCAGGTATTCAATGATANAGAAGTCGGTCCTGAGGAGATGGGCTTGTACAAAGATGCATTATCTCTTTTCGAAAATTCGAGGTTTGCAGAGGCATTAGAAAAATTTACAGAGATTATAATTTCTTTTCCTGACGGTTCGTATGCATCAGATTCCT
Source organism: Gammaproteobacteria bacterium (assembly GCA_002707915.1). Lineage (GTDB taxonomy): Bacteria > Pseudomonadota > Gammaproteobacteria > Magnimaribacterales > Magnimaribacteraceae > Magnimaribacter. The sequence goes on along the minus strand of PAOE01000036.1, from coordinate 2,256 downwards.
ACTTTTGGTCTGGAGAACTTTTCCTTGCTCAAGAAATGTATGAAGATGCAAAGATAAACTTTGAGAGCGTAGTAGATCAATTTCCAAATAGCACTAGAGCNCCAGATTCTTTATTTAAGTTAGGTGAGATTTATAGAGTGGAAGGAAATACAGAAAAGGCTCTAATTTTCTATTTGAGGGCAAAAGAAGAATATCCTGATTCTGGAGCTGCGCAGCTTGCCAAAAAATCTGAAGAAATTTTAAAAGAACAGTCGAATTTAGTTGAGTAAACCTTTAATATACGCTTTTTTTTTCGGGCCGTTAGCTCAGTCGGTAGAGCAGTTCGCTTTTAACGAATTGGTCCTGCGTTCGAGTCGCAGACGGCCCACCAACCAAAAATGAATGTCCTTTTGATATGTTTAGGAGGTTCACTTGGAGCCATCTGNAGATTTTANTTATCTATAACAGTCGATAAAATTTTCTCTCCTGATGTACCAGTGGGAATACTCGTTGTGAATGTAATAGGTTGTTTTTCTATCGGAATTCTTTATAACTTAAGCAGCAGTGACATCGAGAAGATTCTCACACCGTTTTTACTAGTAGGTTTTTTGGGTGCATTTACGACTTTTTCAGCTTTCTCAAAAGAGACTCTAGAGCTAATTAATAACGGAGATTTTATGTCAGCCCTCTTGTATGTCTTTGTTTCAGTTTTTACGTGTATCGGTTCNACTTGGATCGGNATGTACCTTACNAAAGCTAACTAATCTAATTTAAGACCTTTAGTGTCTCTCATTATCTGCCTGTAGCTAAAACCCTTTAAACCCTCTGCTGTTAAAACTTTTGAAGCTTCTCTNCTAAGCCAAGTTATACCTTTTTTTGGATGATTGTTCTGAAGTTCTTTAATCAGGGATATAACTTTTTCTTTTTTTAAAGCNGATTCAAGAGAAATAGTCTCTGAATTAATATTTTTAAATTCAAGATGGGTATCATTTTGAATATAACCCTTTAAGTTTGACACTTCCAATGCATCCATCATCAACATAGTGTTGTAAACAACTGTTTTNGACATAGGATTTCTTTCAATTTCATCNAAGAGAATTTTAGCTCTAAAAATAATATGTGAAGCNAACCTTAACCTTTCAGATATATCTTCANTATCTAGCATTTTAATAACATCATCCCACTTAGTAGAAAGTTGAGATTCTGCCAAAATTTCTGCTGCAGANGCTGCAATATTCTTAAGATTTTTTTTTGGATCTAAATCCTCTANGGCTTCTTGAATTTGTGTNAGTGAGATATTTAGCTTCGGCTCATTAAAATTCATCTTCTTTTATGATAACCATTGTTGTTTAATTAAGGAATAACAATATGTATATAGTTCTGAAAATTTTTATAACTGCCCTCACGGTGATTGCTATTGGCGAAATTGCTAAAAGATCAAGTTTATTGGCTGGCATAATTGCTTCTGTGCCTTTAACCTCTTTNTTNGCTTTTTTATGGATTTATTATGAGACTCANGACATTTCTCTGATAAAAGATTTATCAAAAAACATATTAATAATGATTCCTCCCTCNCTAACCTTTTTTGCTGCAATTNTCATCCTNNCCACTATGAAAGTATCTTTTGTTCTTTCAGTNATCATCTCAGTTTTAATTACTACAATTGTTTATTGGATTTATTTCTATATATTAAATGCANTAGGCATTAATTTGACTTAATAAGGAGACAAAATGAAATTATTTATGGTGCATGTAGGTTTTTATGACTCNTCAATAGGTGANGGAATATACGAAACTCACCTTAATTATTTTTTAGCTGCTGAAAATGCTAAGGATGCAAAGGCAAAAGCTCAATCCCTTGAAGAATTTAAGTCAAAATCTATGCATATAGATGGCATCAAAGAAATCTCTTATGTTGAGGGTTATGAAGTAATTTTAAGAGAAAGCTCTTATTCCCAAGAAGGCGAAGTTTTGTCTTATGATGAAGCTAAGGAGCTTTGAAAATGGTTGAAACAATTTTTCAAAAGATTATCGATAAAGAGATTCCGGCAGACATAATATATGAAGATGAAAAATCTCTGGTTTTCAAGGATATAAATCCAGTTGCACCAATTCATATATTGATCATTCCAAAAAAACAGATTGAAAAGATTTCTGACGCAGAGCAAACTGATCAAGATTTACTTGGTCATTTATTTCTTGTAGCAGGGAAGGTTGCAAGACAATTGGGAGTAGAGAATGCTTTCAGATTAGTTGTCAATAATGGTGCAGGAGCTC
>PAOE01000035.1 GCA_002707915.1 Gammaproteobacteria bacterium | reverse complement strand
CACAAATCTTTTGTATACAGTGGGGTCATTATATCTATTCTTCAACTGCTTAATCATTATCTGATTGAGTGACTCCAGTTCATCTGAACTAATAAGAGCAGAAAAAAAAGCAATCACTAGAAAGAGACCTTTGACAGAAGAAGTGAATCGGTTAGACATTGTTTGCTTTAGAGTATTTTCAGCATAATTTGTTCCATAAACATGAAACATCTTCAAAGGATATCTTAAACATTTGCTGTAATATTATGACAGAGATGAATCATGACTTGTTAGATTGGGTTAAATCTGAGGGAGATAACCTCGGTTTTAAAGATATTACCTCTGCTGTGAAACTACGCGAACAAGCGAGCTTGAGACAGTACTTTAGAATTTTCACTGATGCAGGAACATACATTGGCGTGGTTGGTAGTCCCAATTCAGACGAAAATCAATTATTCCATACTAATGCAAAATATTTGAGATCAAATGACGTTCAGGTACCTGATGTAATAGCTCTAAATCATGAAAAAGGGTTTTTAATTGTTCAAGACTTCGGTGACTTATTATTGCAAGATCTAATAGGTAAAAATGAAGATGATTTTTTATATAAAGAAGCTCTTTCAAGTCTAATTAAAATTCAATCCTGTAAGCCAGAGCCGAATTTATCCTATATAAATATTGAAAACTTAATTGCTCAAATGCATTTGTTTGAGGAATGGTTTTTGAACGCGCTATTGAGGATAGATTTTCGTAATCAATACAATTTAATTTCAAAAGGTATTCAACACATTGCAGATGAATGTTCAAAACAGACCCGTAAGGTTTGTCATTTTGATTATGAGTTCAGAAATCTCATGCTTTTATCAAATGAAGCAATTGGTGTTCTTGATTTTCAAGACCTCTGTGTAGGTCCATACGGAATTGATTTAGTTGCCATTATTAAGGANATTGATAATCCATTGTCTAAAAAAAAATCAATAGAATATTCTGAGTTTTTTCTNGCAGAGTCACATAAAGTAAAAAATTTAAGAGAGANAAATATTGAAACTCTCCTNNGAGATATTGACTACGCAGGTTTTCAAAGACAACTTCGTATCCTTGGAACCTTATCTAGACTTCATTTGAGAGATAAAAAATCTTTTAGACTGCAGGACTTACCTCAAACACTTGAATATTTGATAAGTGGCATGGATAGGTATGATCCTTTAAAANAATTTTCTAAATTCTTAGAAACGGTAGTTCAACCATGTCTNTTTGAAATTCTTGAGGATTTAGAATGAAAGCGTTTATGTTGGCTGCTGGATTGGGTAAAAGATTATTGCCACTCACACAAGATAAACCAAAACCACTTTTGAAGGTGGGAGGTATTCCTNTAATCCNAAGAAATCTGATGAAATTAAAGGACAGCAATATTTCTGAGGTAGTGATAAATGTGCACTATTTAGGTGNGCAAATCATTNATTTTCTNGGCGATGGGTCTGACTACGAAATGAAGATTTCTTATTCTATTGAAAAAGATTTACTGGGCACTGGAGGTGGTATTAGAAAGTCTATTCATCATTTTGANGATCCTTTTATAGTTCTTAGCAGCGATACTTGGTCCGACTTTGATTTTAAACAACTCTCTTTAAATAAAGATAAGTTGGCACATATGATTTTAGTCCCAAATCCAAAAACTAATAGTTACGGAGATGTAAGTTTGAAAGGTGATCTAATAAGTGGAGACAAATCTGAGGAAACTTTCACCTTTTCGGGAATTTCTATTATGTCTCCAGAGATTTTTCTAAATTACNCTAAAGACCNGGCGGTAAGTCATCTATGGAATGACTTTCTAAGTGTAGCAGCATCTAAAGACCTTGTNACCGGAGAAGTTTATGAGGGAAATTATGAGAACCTTAATACTATAGAGGACATCGAAAGATTAGACGGCTTACTAAGCGAAGAGTAAACTTGCACTTTAATGAACATTAAGGACTATATTATTGCACCATCCATATTGTCTGCAGATTTTGCTAGGCTAGGCGAAGAGTCTAGTAAAGTTCTTGATTGTGGAGCGGATTGGATACATTTTGATGTGATGGATAATCATTATGTTCCCAACCTTACAATAGGTCCAATGGTCTGCAAGGCCTTGAGAGAATTTGGAATCGAAGCACCAATAGATGCTCATCTTATGGTAAAGCCTGTAGATAGCCTGATAGAGAGTTTTGCTGAGGCAGGAGCTTCTTACATAACTTTTCATCCCGAAGCTTCAGATCACATCGATAGGTCAATTGAATTAATTAAGAGTTACGACTGCAAAGCAGGTTTGGTTTTAAATCCTGCATCACCGGTTGGTTTAATTGAAGAGTCTTTAGATAAGCTCGATATGGTATTACTGATGTCGGTAAATCCTGGATTTGGAGGTCAAAAATTTATTGATTCTGTTCTGAATAAGATAACGAAAGTTCGTTCATTAATTGAAAAAAATAATCTCAATACAAGACTTGAGGTGGATGGTGGAATTAATTTAGAGAACATATCCCAGATTGCTTCTGCAGGTGCTGATACATTTGTAGCAGGCTCTGCAATTTTTAATGAAAATGACTATTCTGCCGTTATCAAAAAGATGAGATCCTCTCTAGAAACAATCTAAAAGTGGACGAAAAGTACAAAATTCCAGTTTCAAGAGAAATCCTTGCTGATATGGAAACTCCATTGAGTGTTTACAGGAAACTTGCTAATTCTCCCTACACATATTTATTCGAGTCGGTTGAAGGGGGTGATAAATGGGCGCGCTATTCTCTTATTGGTTTGAGAGCAAAAAAAGTCTTCAAGATTATAAATAAAAATATTGAAGTTTTTGAAAATAATAAGTTGGTAGAAAGTTTATCGGTCGATGATCCTTTGGATTTCATTGATAAATTACAACAAAGTTACAATCTTATCGAAGATCCTAATCTTCCCAAATTTAATGGAGGTCTGGTAGGTTACTTTTCATATGATTGTATAAGGTATATTGAAGATAGATTAGCGCACTCGTCACCACCAGATACTATTGGAACACCGGATGCATTATTCATGCTTTCAGAAGAGGTGGCAGTTTTTGATAATTTAAAAAATAAGTTGCACCTAATAATCCTAATTGATGCGGAAAACCAAAAATCAGAAGCAAATAAAAGACTAGATGAACTGGAAGATAAACTTAAACAGCCCTTGCCTTTTGAAGATTTTAGCGCCCCAAAAGAGACAATTAGTGAATCTGATTTCATATCTGGATTTGGAGAAAGTGAATTTAAACATTCCGTTGAAAAGGCAAAAACATATATTGAAGAAGGAGATATTATGCAAGTAGTCTGCTCGCAGCGAATGTCTCTCCCATTTACAGCTGATCCTGTTGCCCTGTATCGATCAATAAGACAATTAAATCCCTCGCCATATATGTATTATCTTAATTTAGAAGATTTTCATATTGTTGGTTCTTCTCCTGAAATTCTAGCTCGTCTTGAAGATAAAAAAGTTACAGTCCGACCTATTGCAGGTACAAGACGTCGAGGGAAGGATGAAAAAGATGATCTTGCGATGGAACAAGATATGGTCAATGATCCTAAAGAGATTGCAGAGCATTTAATGTTAATTGATCTTGGAAGGAATGATGTTGGAAGAATAGCTGAGCCCGGAAGCGTTGAAGTTACTGAAAAATTTGGTATAGAAAGATACAGTCATGTCATGCACATGGTCTCAAATGTAGAAGCTAAGATAAAAGATAATCTATCAGCTATTGATTTATTCCGTGCAACTTTTCCAGCTGGAACTGTGTCTGGAGCTCCAAAAATTCGTGCGATGGAGATCATAGATGAATTTGAACCAGTCAAAAGAGGTATATATGGTGGTGCCATTGGTTATCTCTCTTGGCAAGGCAACATGGATATGGCTATAGCTATAAGAACTGCCATTATTAAAGATCAAGTCTTGTATATTCAGGCAGGAGGTGGATGGGTAGCTGATTCTGTNCCTGAACTTGAATGGAAAGAATCACTGAATAAAGGTAGAGCAATCTTTAAGGCCGCTGAGATGGTTCAAGAAAAATTAGAGGGTTAAGAAATGTTATTGATGATCGATAATTATGATTCTTTTACCTATAACCTAGTTCAATACTTTTATGAGATGAATCAAGATGTTGAAGTTTACAGAAATGATGANATAAGTATAAATGAAATTAAATCTAAAGCTCCAGAATATTTAGTTATTTCACCAGGTCCATGTACTCCAAAAGAAGCTGGAATCTCCGTTAAGGTTATTTCTGAGTTTGGTGGGTCAATACCTATATTGGGTGTTTGTTTAGGACATCAATCAATTGGAGCCGCATTTGGCGCTAATATCATAAAAGCTGATAACATAATGCATGGAAAATTATCTAAAATTCAACATAATAAAAAAGGCGTATTTAGGTCGGTAGATCAAAACTTTAGCGCTACACGTTATCACTCTCTTGTGATTGAGGAGTCTTCTTTAACAGACGATTTTGAGGTAACAGCTAGATCTGAAGACGGCAATATTATGGCGATACAGCATAATTCATTAGCTATTACTGGAATTCAGTTTCATCCTGAATCAATTGCTACGGAGTTTGGAAAAACTATATTGAAGAATTTCTTAGATCTAAAATAGTATGAATATTCAAGAAGGCATTAGTTTAGTTGCATCCAATAAAGATCTTTCGCAAGATCAAATGTCTGGAGTCATGTTGGAAATACTTGGCGGAAATTGTACCGATGCTCAGATAGGTGCATTTTTAGTAGCCCTTTCAATAAAAGGCGAGACAGTAGATGAGGTTGTTGGAGCTGCAAATTCAATGCGACAACTGTCTGTAAAAGTTCCAATTGAATCATCAAACCTAGTAGATACCTGCGGAACAGGAGGAACAGCCATTGGTGTGTTTAATGTCTCGACAACTTCTTCCTTCGTTGCTAGTGATTGCGGAGCAAAAGTTGCCAAACATGGAAANAGAACTGTAACTAGAAAAAGCGGAAGTGCAGACCTGCTTGAACAGGCAGGTGTTAATCTTGCATTAAAGCCCGAGGAGGTTGCAAAATGTATAGGTGAAATTGGATTGGGCTTTATGTTTGCCCCATCTCATCATAGTGCTATGAAACATGTTGTTGGCCCAAGGAAAGAGATCGGCCAAAAAAGTATTTTTAATGTTTTAGGACCTCTTACAAATCCTGCTGGTGCAAAAAAACAAGTTATGGGTGTTTATGATAAAAGATGGATGCTTCCAATAGCCGAAGTTTTAAGAGAACTAGGAAGTGAACATTTACTGATTATTCACTCTGAGGATGGACTTGATGAAATTAGTATTGCATCTAAAACATATGTGACCGAAATGANAGAGAATAAGATTTCGGAATATGTTATTTGTCCTGAAGACTTTGGTTTTGAAACCACTTCGCTTGATGANCTTATTGTTAATTCTCCTGAAGAAAGTTTAGAGATAGCTAAGTCTGCTCTGAAAGGAGAGCACAAAACAGCTGGTGCGATGGTTTCAATGACTGCCGGAGCAGCCTTATATGTCTCAGGAATCTCTGGTAATTTAGAAGATGGTATTAATCTTGCCAAAGACTGCGTTGCAGAGGGTCGAGGAATGACTAAACTCAATCAATTAGTTGAATTTTCATCTCAATTTTAATGTCAAGTTATCTAGATAGAATTATCAAGACAAAGGTTGAAGTTGTAGAGCAACAAAAAGCTCTTCTAACTCTCAGTGAAATTCAACATAAACTTGAAAATATTTTTCCAACTCGAGATTTTATAAAGACTATTGAATCTAGAAACATCGAAGGTCAAATTTCTGTCATTGCCGAAGTTAAAAAAGCATCTCCAAGTAAAGGTGTAATAAGAAAAGACTTTTCTCCAAAACAAATTGCTAAACAATATGAATCCAGTGGAGCAACTTGNTTAAGCATCTTAACTGATGAAGAATANTTTCAGGGATCGATACACTACCTTATGGANATACGCTCAGAAGTCAAACTACCTCTTTTGAGAAAAGATTTTATCATCGACGAATATCAGATTTATCAAAGCAGGTTATTTGGTGCAGATTGCATACTTTTGATTGTATCCATTCTTTCAGACGATCAACTTGGAAATTTTAAGAAGATAGCAGAGAGTCTAAACCTTGACGTTCTTGTTGAGATACATGATTTAAATGAACTTGACCGTATTAGACCTTTTGATTTTCCTCTCGTAGGAATAAATAATAGGAATTTAAGTACTTTTGAAGTTGATTTAGAGACTACCAAAATTATAGCTGAAAAGATTACGCATAGACTTTTAGTTTCAGAAAGTGGAATCAAAACTAAGTCCGACATTAACCAAATAGTCTCTTATGATGTAAGAAACTTTCTTGTAGGTGAATCTTTCATGAGAGCTAAAGATCCCGGCGAGGAATTGAAAAGGTTATTTTTTTCTTAATTCAAAATTATGATAAAAAGAATNTTGCCAGACCTCATNCCTGGCAAAATTTGATTTTTTTAAAGCGAAGGAATTTTATTCCTTCTTTAGACGATTAGTCTCTTGGTTTGGCTTCGTTGACTCGGAGATCTCTTCCCCCAAAATCAACTCCGTCAAGAGCTTCAATAGCTGCTTGTCCAGCTTCTTTTGACTCCATCTCAACAAATCCAAATCCTTTAGATCTACCTGAGTGACCCTCTGTGATTATTCTGACTGCGTTGACGTTTCCAAACTGGGCAAAATGAGTTTCTAATTCTTCCTCAGATGTGCTCCAGGGAATATTTCCAACGTATATATTCATCAATTTTCCTTATCTAAAATGTAACATTATTGCTACGCGCGCAACTATACCTAGGTGANTTTAATTATCAATAAGTAATTTCGAAATTAGCAANATTTAAATATAGTAACTTGTCTTTGTCATAACTTTGGCTATAACGGACATTAAACTTTTAATACCATCAGGAAGAATCTCAGCTCCAGAACTTAATGCTTCCTCGCTGTGATTAGCTTCGTCTAATTTCATTTGTTCAAGTATGGCGATAGTTTTAGCATCACTTGNAGATAGCTTGTTAAGATGATCTTCGAGATGAATCACTACCTGATGTTCTGTTTCATGAACAAAACCGAGACTCCATTTATCNCCCGCCGCACCTGCAATAGCCCCCATCCCAAATGATAAGCCATACCATAGAGGACTTAGATAGCTTGGTCTTTCGTTTAATTCATCAAGTCTTTTGTTACACCAAGATAGATGGTCTAATTCTTCTTGAGCTGCTCTATCCATTTTGTCTCTTGTTCCTTCTAATCTAGCTGTTAACGCCTGACCTCTGTAAAGACCTTGAGCGGCTACTTCCCCTGAATGATTTACTCTCATTAAGCTTGCGGAATGACTTCTTTCCGTTTCATTGAGATTATCTTCGGGTAGATCTTTTGCAGGATAATCTCTTGACTGTTTTTGATAATTATCCATAGAGAATTTTAATCCTTTATCAATTTCACATATAAATTTATCAACTAAATTCATTCTTTTCTCTTTCAATTGCCCTATATCCTATATCTTCTCTGTAAAAGGAATCATCCCATTTTATGGATGAAAGTTTTGAGTAAGCTTTTTTCTGAGCGGATTGTACAGAATCCCCAAGCGCTGTGATACACAAAACTCTTCCGCCATTTGACCTGATGTCTCCATCTACATATTCAGTTCCTGCATGAAAAACCTTAAATCCATCGTGTTCAATTGGTAAATTTTTTATTTTTCCCCCTTTTTTGTAGTCATTTGGGTAACCTTTTGCTGCCATAACAATACCTACTGCCTTCCTTGAATCCCAATCCAAAGTCTGATTTTCAAGTTTTCCTTCACAAGCTTTATTGCAAATATCGGCTAAATCAGATTTAAGCCTCATCATTATGGGCTGGGTTTCTGGATCTCCAAATCTGCAGTTGAATTCCAAGACTTTTATTTCATTATTTTTGCTAATCATCATNCCGGCATACAAAAAACCGCAATACGGATAACCCAATTTTTTTAATCCATCTATTGTGGGATAGATGACATCATCCATGATTTTCTTATGAATNGTCTCATTGACGATTGGGGCAGGAGAGTAAGCNCCCATACCTCCGGTATTAGGTCCTTTATCACCATCATCTCTTGCTTTATGGTCTTGAGAAGATGCAAAAGGTATAGCAGTTTTGCCATCTGTTATNACAATGAAGCTAGCTTCTTCACCTTCCAAAAATTCTTCAATGACGATCTTTTTACCAGCTTCACCAAATATTTCTGACTCAAGAGATTTGACTATCGCATCTTTGGCTTCCTGAATTGTTCGCGCAATAGTAACTCCTTTTCCTGCTGCCAAACCATCAGCTTTTATAACTATAGGGCAGCCTTTTTCTTCAACATAATTTATTGCCCTGTCAACGCACTTAAATGATTTGTACTCTGCAGTTGGTATTTGATTATCTTCAAGAAATTTCTTCATAAAATCCTTAGAACCTTCTAATTTCGCNGCATCTTTAGTTGGACCAAAACATTTCAACCCCTTTTCAGTAAAATTATCTGTAATTCCTTTTACGAGAGGGTCCTCTGGTCCAACTATGGTCAGGTTGATTTTATTTTTTAATGCAAACGTTGATAAACCCTCTATATCATCTGAGGAAATATTTACATTGGTAATATTTGATTCTAACTCAGTNCCACCATTGCCTGGAGCTACATAAACAGACTNTACAAGGGGACTTTGGGCTATTTTCCATGACAAGGCATGCTCTCTTCCTCCTGATCCTATAATGAGAACTTTCATNAATGTCTAAAATGCCTAATACCCGTAAAGACCATAGCTATNCCAGCTTCATTTGCTGCATCTATGACCTCTTGATCTCGCATAGATCCTCCCGGCTGTATTACAGAGGTAATTCCAATTTTTGCAGCAGCATCTATACCATCTCTGAATGGGAAGAAGGCATCTGATGCCATACAGCATCCTTCNGTATTAAAACCTCTTTCACGTGCTTTTGAAGCAGCAATTTGAGCGCTATCTATTCTGCTCATCTGTCCTGCCCCAATGCCAATNGTTTGATTATTCTTTGTGTAGACTATTGCATTTGATTTAACNAACTTACAAACNTTCCAGGCAAATAAGCAGTTTTTGATCTCTTCGGGGCTTGGCTCTCTTTCCGAAACTACTTTTAAATCCTCTTCCATAACCTTGGCGATATCATTATCTTGAACAAGAAGTCCTCCATTGACGCTCAAAATTTTTGACCCTGCATCTTCACTGCCCATNATTTCAGTGATTAGGAGTCTTATNTTCTCTTTACTTGCTATAACTTTTTGGGCCCCAGGCTCTATTCCAGGAGCAATTAAAACCTCTACAAATTGATTCTCTATGATTTTATTTGCAGTAACTTGATCAAGAGTTTTATTGAATGCAATTATGCCTCCAAAAGCTGAGGTTTCATCGGANGCGAAAGCTTTCTGATAAGCCTCTAAAATGTCGACCCCTAAAGCAATCCCGCAAGGATTGGCATGTTTTACTATAACGCAAGCAGGTTCTTCAAANGTTTTAACGCATTCATAGGCTGCATCCGTATCAGCTATATTGTTATAAGAGAGGTCTTTACCTTGAAGTTGCTTAGCTGAGGCAATGCCACTCCCTAAAAATTTTGATGTTTCAACATAGAAAGAAGCAGATTGATGAGGATTTTCTCCATATCTTAATTCTTGTTTAAGTTCGTATTTTCCAAAAAGGTATTTAGGCTTATTTTCTTGCTGTTTATTCAGATAATCAGATATAGCAGCATCATAATTTGCTGTATGACTGAATGCCTTAGCTGCAAGATTTCTCCTAGTTTCGGGTTTTAAAGAACCATCATTCTCTTTCATTTCATCCAAAATTGTTTGATAGTCTTCTGGCTCTACAACAACTCCTGTGTAGAGATTATTTTTTGCAGCAGACCTTACCATGCTAGGTCCACCTATATCGATATTTTCTATGGCTTCTTCAAGAGAAGAATNCTTTTTTGAAATNGTCTCAATAAATGGATAAAGATTTACGACCACTAAATCTATTTCCTGGATATTATTTTCTTCTATTACCTTTTTATCAATTTCTCTCCTTGAGAGAATACCTCCATGGACTTTAGGGTGAAGAGTTTTAACTCTGCCATCCATAATTTCGGGAAAACCGGTATATTGAGAAATTTCCACTGCTTTTATTCCGGAATCGACTAGTGTTTTGAGAGTTCCGCCTGTAGANATTATCTCTACTCCGAAGTCATTTGATAGTGAAGAACAGAACTCAGTTATACCTTTTTTATTTGATACGCTTACTAGAGCTCTTTTAATTTTTGGACTGGCAACTTGAGCCATTGCCTAGAGGAGTTTATATTCCTTAAGCTTGGTTCTTAAAGTTCCTCTATTTATTCCTAAAACTTTGCTAGCCTTGGACTGATTGTGATTACATTCTTTCATGACGATTTCGAGTAAAGGCTGTTCAACTTCCTTGAGAACCATGTTGTAAATGTCCGTAGGATTTTCTCCATCAAGTTCNCTGAAAAATTTAAGCATGCTTTTTGAAACTTGTTTACTAAGTTGTTTTCCTTCGCCGTTAAATTTTCTTTTATTATTTTGAGACACTTGTGTAAATTTCAGTCGGTTGTAATTTTTGAAAAGGACTACGAATAATACCCAACATATTTTTTCTTTCAAGATATTTAGTTATCAATTAATAAATATTTTTTTTAATGACGCCAATTTCTAATGTATCACCTTTGTTATCAGTGATGATTTAATATATGCAAGTTAGAAAGTATGAACTATACCCGAACATTTTTTGAATACTCCTTTGAAGATAAGAAAGTAATTTCTCTGAATAAGAAAGATTTTCATCATGAAATTAATGTCTTAAGAAAAAAAGAGGGCGATAAATTTGTTTTATTTGATGGCAAGGGAAGTTCGTGCCTAGCCGAAGTAACAGAGCTTAAAAAAAGAACCTTTGAAATAAAAATTATCAGAACTTTTCCAGAAATACCTAGATTTGGAATTGAAATAGATTTGGGACAGGCATTGATAAAGAATAGTCCATTTTTCTTTTCAGTCCAAAAGGCCACTGAGTTGGGCGTGAGTAAGTTTTCACCACTTCTGACCGAGAGAGTTTCTGTAAAAAGGCATGACTATTCTCAACTGATTGAGAAAAGTTATCAAACTGCAAAAGGAGCATGTGAACAATGTGGGGAAAATTGGTTGCCTGAGATAACTTTCCCTCAAAGCGTCGTAGATTGGTCTGAACAGTGTCAAGATGAAACAAAAATTGTTCTCTATCCTAATGCAGAAAAAAAACTTTCCGACATTGATATTAAGGGAAGTGTAGCTTTAGCTGTAGGTCCAGAAGGAGATTTCACAGAAAGAGAGATAGAACTCTTAACAAATTATGGCTTTGTACCTGTTACTATAGGCAAGAGAATTTTGAGAGCAGAGACTGCGGCTATCGCAGCTGTGAGTGCTCTTAGATATAAAACTGAGGAATTCTAATTAGGGTAAGAGATAAAATGAAATTAGGCATCGTAATGGATCCAATAGAGTCTATCAATTTTAAGAAAGATAGCACTCTTGCGATGATGTTAGAGGCCCAAAAAAGAGGACATAAACTTTTTTATATGAAACCAGAGTCGTTATTTATTGACTCTGGAACAGCTTATGCNACAACTTCATGCGTACATGTGAAAAATGATCCTCAAGANTGGTATAGTCTTGAGAAAGAAAGAAACATTAAGTTATCTGAATTAAACGTTATTTTGATGAGACAAGATCCTCCATTTAATTCTGCATATATTTACAATACTTATGTTTTGGAAATGGCAGCTCGAGAAGGAGTGCATGTTTTGAATAATCCACAAAGTCTCAGAGATTGTAATGAAAAAGTTTATGCCACTGAGTTTCCACATTGTTGCACCAAACACTTGGTTTCCAGTAATCAACTACACATAAAGGAGTTCATTTCTAAATACAAAGATACTGTCATCAAGCCGCTAGATGGAATGGGAGGAACATCTATTTTTAGGTTGAAATTACAAGATCCAAATTTAAATGTAATTATGGAAACAATAACGAATCATTACTCACGAAAAGTAATGATTCAGGAGTACATACCTGAAATATCAGAGGGAGATAAAAGAATACTAATCGTAAAAGGAAAACCAATGGCAGCTGCTATAGCTAGAATCCCTGCAGAAGGAGAGCTGAGAGGAAATTTAGCTGCGGGAGGCTCAGCAGTTGCCAAGCCTTTATCTGAGAGAGATCAATGGATATGTGACCAAGTAGCACCATCACTTGTTAAAAAGGGTCTTGATCTTGTGGGTTTAGACGTCATTGGAGATTATTTAACAGAAATAAATGTCACTAGCCCAACTTGTTTTAGGGAGTATCAAGAATTATGTGGTATTGATGTTGCAGAAATATTTATCCAACATATTGAAGACATTGTTTCATGAATTGCGTTCAACCTAGGATAGTTATGGCTTTTGATTTTGGCATAAAAAATATAGGCATTGCTATAGGGCAGGAAATTACCAAAACTGCCTCAACTTTTTACTCCCTAAAAGCTATTAAAGGTGAGCCTGACTGGGATGAACTAGATAAGATTGTAGCTGAGTGGGAGCCTAATCTATTTATAGTGGGTGATCCCTATAATATGGATGGAACTAGAAGTCAGATGCAAGATCTGTCGGATGTTTTCACCGACGCTCTAAATAATCGATATTCAATAACTACTGAGAAGACTGACGAAAGATTATCTACAAGAGAAGCCAAGGAGAGGTTACAAAATATTGATATTGGTACGAGAGATTCGACTAATAAGCATAGCATTTCAGCTCAGATTATTTTAGAAGATTGGTTTAGGAGCTTGGTTTAATGGCTGGATCCATTCCAAAAGAATTTATCAGAGATATTATCGATATGACAGATATNGTTTCTTTGATTGACTCCTATTTGCCACTTAAAAGACGAGGAAGTAATCATTGGGGACAATGTCCTTTTTGTGATGATGGAAATAANCCTTCTTTCAGTGTAAGTGAACAAAAACAATTTTATTTNTGTTTTAAATGTAGGGCATCTGGGAATGTTATTGGCTTTCTGCAAGAACATCAGGGATATGATTTTATTGAATCAATAGAGTCGTTAGCTGCACGAAATGGTATTGAAGTTCCCTATGAAAATGTCGGTAAGTTTGTAAAAGAAAANGATCCAATTTACGACGTTTTAGCAGCAGCAGCAAAGAACTTCGAACACAATCTATCTGATTTAGATGCTTCTGAGCAAGTGAGGAACTACTTAGTAAATGAACGAAAAATATCTCCTCAGATTNGCAAAAAATTTAATCTTGGATATGCACTTAAATCATGGGATGCATTATCTCAAACTCTTTTAGATAATGGATTTTCAGAAGAAATTCTCATCAAAGCGGGATTGGCCAAGAGGAACAAAGANGGAAAATTATTTGATGTGTTTAGGGATAGATTAATCTTCCCCATTAAGGACCGCAAAGGAAGAATTGTAGGCTTTGGTGGCAGAGTCATGAGTCAAGAAGATCAACCTAAATATTTNAATACTGGTGAAACTGAAGTATTTCAAAAAGGAAGAGAACTTTATGGTTTTTTTGAATCTTTGGAAGATAGAAAAAACCTTAANGAGATATATGTTGTAGAAGGATATATGGACTCAATAGCAATGTATGAACATGGTTTAAAAAATTCTGTAGCAACATTGGGGATAGCTACAAATAGATTNCACATTCAAAAATTACTTCAAGTTGTAGATCAAATTATATTTTGTTTTGATGGTGATGATGCGGGTAGGGGAGCTGCTTGGAGTGCTTTGAAAAATGTTTTGCCATCAATTACTGATGGTGTTGAAATTCGATTTCTTTTTCTCCCAGAAGGAGAAGATCCAGCAAGTTTATTGGAAAAAAATTCAGTTGAGGAATTTCAAGATTTATCCAAAAAAGCAAATCTTTTGTCTGAATATTTTATGGAAAGACTTGTGCAAGCATCTGAAACAACCTCTTTAGAGAAAAAGGCTTTACTTGCTTCGAAAGCGATGGAGTTACTTTCCACCATGCAAGAAAGTTCTATAAAAAGATTATTGGAAAGTGAGGTATCAAGAGTTACAGGTTTAAACCCCGATGATTTGAAAACACAAAGTAAAAGTATCCGTTATCCCAAAAGAGTTGAAATAAAATCTTCAGAAATAGATAGTGAATATGACAGAAGTTTCGAGCCAAGTGGTCTTGGCTCTAAGATACTTTCTGTTCTTCTTTCTTACCCTTATTTATCTAAGGATATTGAAGATTTAAGGAAATTCGAGGATTTTAATGAACCTGAAGTGCAACTTATGCTCGAAGTTGCTTCTTATTTTATTGATAATCCTGATAACGGGATTTCTGATGTCCTAAGCACAGTTGATAAAGAGAAAGCTTCGTTCATTGGCGCTTTAATTTCTACACAGGACCCTATAGATGAAAAAAATGCGCGTGCTTATCTTGAAGACTGTTTATTGAGTCTGAAGAAATCTGACTCTATAACAAGAATTTTAGAACTAAAAGAGATCTTTGAAAGTGGCAATCTATCAGATGATGAAACTTTCGAACTTCAACAACACTTGCTGTCTAATATTCATAAGTTAGATGATCCTGAGAAAAAGCTTTTGAGGACTCTTAGTCAAAAATCATAATAAAAATTAACTAAAAGTTAGGTAATTTTCAGAAAAAACTAATATAATTGCGCACCTTTTGAATTTGATATGGCAAGAAAAGCAAAAAACCCACCCGTAGAAGTTAAAGACAAAGATATAGATACTGTAGAAGACTCTGAAGAAGTACTTTTTGGAGAAGAGGATCTTGAAAATTCTGGCTTAAGAGAGCTTGTAGATAAAGGCAAGGATCAAGGCTTCCTAACATATGAAGACATAAATTCAATGTTACCTGAGGATATTTCTGATCCCGATCAGGTAGAAGAAACAATTCAGATGTTAATGGATATTGGTATCGAAGTGCTTGAGTCTTCAGATGGCGGTTCGGAAGAAAATTCTGATGCAGCACCAGAAACTATTGCTGATACTAGAACTACTTTGACAACTGTTGAGTCTGAGGTTGGAAGGACAACAGATCCAGTAAGGCTGTATATGAGGGAAATGGGGACTGTAGATCTTTTAACTAGAGAGGGTGAGATTGCCATAGCCAAAAGAATTGAAGAAGGAGCTAGAGAGCTGCTTTATGCTTGTTGTTTTTATCCTGGTATCGTAGATAGAATCTTAGAAGAATATCAAGAGGTCGTTAAAGGTGATAGAAGATTATCTGAAGTGCTTGTTGGTTTCATGGACATCGAAGAAGGAATACCACCACCGGCTTTAGCACAAAAGAAAGAAAAAGAAGAAAAAGGGGATACAGATGATGAAGAGGCATCAGGTCCAGATCCTGCAGAGGTCAAGAAACGTTTTAGTGCTTTAAAAAGACAGTTTAATAAATCTGAAAAAGCTTCAGCAAAATCTAGAACGAGTAAAGCTGCTTTAAAAGAGCAGGAGAAACTGGGTGAAATCTTTCAGTTTTTAAAACTCTCACCTACTCAGTTCGAGATCATAGCCGACCCTGCACGGGAAGCTTTAGAGATAATAAGAGAAGTAGAAAAATTCTTGTTCACCGTTTATGTCAAAAGAGGCAAAATGCCTCGCAAGGAGTTTATTCAGGAGTTTGCCGGAAATGAAGCTGACTCAACTTGGTCAGAAAAAATTGCCAAGTCTAGAAAGCCTTGGGCCAGTGAAGTTAAAGAAAATTTAACTGAGATTGTAAGACTTCAAAACAAGTTATCTAAACTTGAAAAGATTATCCAGCTCCCTATAACTGAAATTAAAGATATCAATCGAAAGATGTCAATTGGTGAAGCCAAAATTAGAAGGGCTAAGAAAGATATGGTTGAGGCTAATTTAAGGCTTGTTATTTCTATTGCTAAGAAATATACAAACAGAGGTCTTCAGTTCTTAGATCTTATTCAAGAAGGAAATATAGGCTTGATGAAAGCTGTAGATAAATTTGAATATCGAAGAGGATACAAATTCTCCACCTATGCTACTTGGTGGATNAGGCAAGCAATTACTCGTTCGATAGCTGACCAAGCNAGAACAATTCGTATTCCAGTGCACATGATTGAAACCATTAATAAACTTAATAGAGTTTCGCGTCAGATGGTTCAAGAAATGGGAAGAGAGCCTACACCTGAAGAACTTGGTGAGCGAATGGATCTTCCTGAAGATAAAGTTAGAAGAGTATTGAAGATTGCCAAGGAACCTATATCTACAGAGACTCCAATAGGCGACGAGGAGGATACAACTTTAGGTGATTTTATTGANGATACTTCTATAGATGCACCTGATGTAGCAGCCTTCGAAGATAACTTACAAGGAGCTACTGATGATATATTGGGTAGCTTAACTGCTAGNGAAGCCAAAGTCNTAAGAATGAGATTTGGAATTGGTATGAATACCGACCACACTCTTGAAGAGGTAGGCAAGCAGTTTGATGTCACAAGAGAGAGAATTAGGCAAATAGAAGCAAAAGCTCTTAGAAAATTAAGACATCCTACAAGATCATCTCACTTGAAAGGTTTTCTTGACGAGTAAACGGGCCTGTAGCTCAGTTGGTTAGAGCAGTGGACTCATAATCCATTGGTCGGAGGTTCGAGTCCTCCCGGGCCCACCATTCAAGTTCAAAAATTTTTAATCCTGTG
>PAOE01000034.1 GCA_002707915.1 Gammaproteobacteria bacterium | reverse complement strand
TAAGTATTAAATTTTTGGATGATTCTTCTTTTGAGGGTTTGGCTTCAATTAGTAATTCCAAGTTTGATGTTCCTGAACAGGTAAGTATTTATCCGGTGAGCTATTTCTGGTTAGGAATCGAACACTTATTGAGTGGTATTGATCATATGCTGTTTGTTTTTGGCCTTTTATTTCTTGTATCTGGTGTCATTAACTTAATAAAGACCATTACTGCATTTACTATTGCACACAGCATAACATTAGCACTTTCCGTTTTTGATTTAGTTAGTGTTCCACAAGCATCAACTGAAGCATTCATAGCATTAACCATCGTTTACCTTGCCCTAGAGGTAGGAGATGAGCAAAAATACGAAACCACACCTTGGCTAATTGCATTTGGCTTCGGTCTTTTGCACGGCTTAGGTTTTGCTGGTGCATTATCTGAGATTGGTATAAATAATGACAACCTATTACTCTCTTTATTATTTTTCAATATTGGAATTGAGGCAGGGCAAATTTTAGTTTTGCCATTTTTCGGTTTGGTTATATATTTACTAAGAACAGATATTTTAAAAGTAGAAGTGAACAGTTTCGCGAGTTTCTTGATAGGAGGCTTGGGAACATACTGGTTGATTGAAAGGATAATTTCAATATAACAAAGAAGGAGTTGTTGATATGTCAGATATAGAATTTAAGTTTATTGAAAGTAATGGTATTAACTTGAGATTGGCTATGATGGGAGAGGGACCTTTGGTTATTTTTTGCCATGGTTGGCCCGAGAGTTGGTATAGCTACAGACATCAATTGCCAGCAGTTGCTCAGGCGGGTTATAAGGCAGTTGCTTACGATGTCAGAGGTTATGGAGAGTCAGATAAGCCTTATGAGATTGAAGCCTATACTATGAAAAATATGACTGATGATGTTATCGGGATCATTGATGCTTTGGGTTATGATACGGCAATAACTATTGGGCACGACTGGGGAGGTCCTATAGCTCTAAACACTGCTGCTTTGAATGAAGATAGAATTAGCGCCACTGGAACAATGTCTGTTCCTTTTACAGGTAGGGGTCCTATGCCTCCATTAAAGCTTTGGAAAGAAATTTATCAAGATAACTTCTTTTACCAGTTATATTTTCAGAAAGAGGGCACAGCTGAACAAGAATTCGAAACTGATCTAAATAGATCTTTATTTATTACTTATACCAATAGTGATGGTAGGGGCATGCAAAATAATTTACAAAAGGGACAAAGTGGATTGGTCCCCCAAAAAGATAAAAATTCCTCTTTTTTAGATGGTATGGAAGTGTTCGATGATTTCCCTAGTTGGTTTACTAAGGAAGATTTAGATTATTTTGTAAGCCAATTTGAAATAAGTGGTCTCAGAGGTCCATTAAACAGGTACAGAGCTCAAAATTTAGATTGGGAAGAATTGCCACAATTAGATAAAAAACTTAAGCAACCTGCCTTCTTTATCACTGGAACGTTAGATCCAGTCAATTTTTTTATAAGGTCCGAAGAACCTCTTATTGACAGAATTAAAACTAACTATGAAAACCTACTATTTGCAGAGGAATTGGAAGCTATAGGTCATTGGACTCAACAAGAGGCTCCAGATGAAGTCAATGAGTCCATCTTAAAATTTTTGAAAGAGGTCGGCTAATTCGCTCTATCTAGACCAGATTCAATTATCCAAGCAACCAATCTTCTATGTGATCTTGTTGCAACATCATTAGATGACCCTCTAATAATTTTTTGAATTTTTCTCAAAGAATCGTACGCAGAAGCAGTTGCTAACTCATTGTAATAATCTTGACCGAGTATACCTATCAATCTCCTTACATACGAAGTCTGGAGGTTTCTTCTGATAGAGCTAATCTCATTATCTTGATCTCCTAAAAAAATTGACTCAGTTAAATCGTTCATAACCTCATCTACAGAATAATCATTTCCGTAGAGCTCAGTGTCTGAAATTCTATAGAGTGTCCAAGGACTGAGGATGTGATCAAGGACTCTATTTTGAATTTCTAGAATCATCTTATGTATTTGGGGATCTTCATGCTCTCCAGATAAGTCAAACATTCTTCTTTGAATTTGCACCCTCTTAAGTAGTTCTGGATTAATAGGGAAAGCATCAATTGAAAAGGCGTATTTATTTAAAGATTGCATAGCCCTTCTTTGTTCATCTGAAGGAGCCGGAGTGTAAGGTTCTTTATTGCTTATATTTTTCGGATTATATCTCTCTACATAGACTCCTCCGATGTGTCTAGAAATGACCTCAAGTTGTCTTGAATACTCTCTCATAAAAACAGAGAGGGCTAGCCTATATTCCTCAAAAGTCTCAACCCTATCAGCAAGTCTTGGAACAATATTATCTTGAGTATGATTAAGCAACTCTATTCTATTGATGGCATAAGTAATTGGGTCATTGGTAAGATCATTTATCATTGCCCTAGGATCAATACCCCGACCAGGAGATCTCATATCTTCTGAATCGTTTGCAAACATATGTTCAGCTTTGATCTCTTCAGCGATAATAGCTGCCAGTTCATCTTCACTAAGATTTGGAGTGTATCCGTATTTTATAGCCCAAATATCATAAGGCCCTGGAATGGTATCGTAGTAATCACCTTGCTCCACACCTAGAGGTGCTAGGTTGATAGCAGGATATTCCATTACCGAAGCAGTTACTCCAACTTTGCCGGTGATTTCTGGATTATGAACGTCTTGATTATTGTGCAGATAACTTCCTTTGAAATTATGATTTAAGCCAAGAGTATGTCCAACTTCATGAAGTGCTAATCTTTTTATAGCTTGCTCAATTATCTTAGGATCGTTGAGTTCAATATTCTGTGCCAAGACCATTCCATCTTGAATGAATTCTGATGAATGACAGCTCATTGGTGAAGAGTCTGAATTGAAGATCGCATCGTAGTTTATTCTGTTGGTTAGATAAACCCATTCAAGCATTATGTCTGCACCTATAATTTCACCAGTTCGTGGATTTGCAAGTCTAGGACCATATCCTCCAAATAAAGGGTCTGGCGAAGATGTCCAACGTATAACATTATATCTAATATCTCCAGCATCCCATTCAGCATCATCTGGTTGGATTTTTACTTCTATGGCGTCTATGAAACCGGCCTCTTTGAAAGCAATATTCCATGCCAAAACACCATCTCTAATATAGTCTCTCAATTCCAGAGGAGTGGTGTTTTCTATCCAAAAAGTTATTGGTTTTACAGGTTTAGAAAACTCAGCTGTTGGATCTTGTTTTTGTAAATGCCATTTTGATATTAAGTCCTGATAGGGAGTTATTTTTTTAGATGTAAGATTAGTTACTCTGTCTGAGAAATAACCAATAGATTGGTTCTCTATTCTTGGTTCAAAATCATTGTCAGGCATTTCTATAAGGCTATATCGCACATGAACACTTACGTATCTTGAGTCTGCTGCATCTTCACCAGAATACTCATAAGATGGAGGGGATTCGATAACATACTCTACTTCAAAATCAGTATTCATTTCGTAGTTATAAACCTCTACTATTCGAGATTTATTTGAGCTAATTGGACCCCAATTAAACCTAGAGTCCGTGTAGTCTCCTGAAAAAATTGGGATAATTGGTGTTAATGATTCCGAAAGTAGTAATTGTGTGATTTCAACAAGATAACCATCTTTATCTTTCGTTTTTCCCTTTATAGGTAACACTGCAAATGTAGAATCAGATGTATTGGCCCCTTCAGATCTTTTTAATGGATTGTTCTCGTCAAAAGTGTAGTTAGTCAAGACTCGTTTGAAACGGAGATTTTCATAATCTTTCTCAATTTGAATGATACCTTTATCAAGATATGAACCTTTAACTTTGCCAGTACTTACAACACTGTTCAGAGTATGAGCGAAATAGATAAATTCTTTTTTTAACTGATCCTTATCTACTTTTAAATAAATTTGATTTGTTTCAGGGTCTCTGAAAGTGATAAAAAAACCAGGTATTTCTTCATAGTCCTCAACAAGTTCTTCCAGAAAAACCTCATTAGTTTCTTCAAGTTCATTCTCTTCATCGGCCGTTTTTGTAGCTTCCTCAGCAAATGAATAGTTAAAAACCAATGACATCAAAAACAATTTAATTGTGATATTTTTCATATAAATTAATGT
This sequence comes from Gammaproteobacteria bacterium, assembly GCA_002707915.1. GTDB lineage: Bacteria > Pseudomonadota > Gammaproteobacteria > Magnimaribacterales > Magnimaribacteraceae > Magnimaribacter. Next base: position 8,281 of record PAOE01000034.1, on the reverse strand, counting down.
AAATGTTGCAGCAGATAAATTTAAGGTGCGATACTATATCAGAAAGAGAAGAACAATTTTTAAAGGTTTTACTTATGTACGATTTGATTATTAAAAATGGATTAATTTACGATGGTAAGGGGGGAAGGCCTTTTAAAGCAGATATTGCCATTTTAGAAGAAAAAATTGTATCTGTTGGATCAATAAAAGGGGAATCCAAAAAAACTATTGATGCTTCAGGAAGAATAGTAACACCTGGCTTTGTTGACATACATACACATTATGACGGACAGGTTACCTGGGATCCTTATCTTAGACCTTCAACCTATCATGGTGTTACAACTGTAGTAATGGGAAACTGTGGAGTAGGATTTTCGCCATGTAAGCCAGATCAGCGAGATTGGTTAATAGGACTGATGGAAGGTGTTGAGGACATTCCAGGAACAGCATTGCATGAAGGAATAGATTGGGAATGGGAAAGCTTTCCTGAATATTTAGATGCTTTAGAAAAAAAACCTCTTGCAATAGACGTTGGAACGCAAATACCACATGGTGCAGTCAGGGCTTATGTAATGGGTGAGCGTGGAATAAACCACGAAGAGGCAACAGAAGAAGAAATTAAAAAAATGAAACAAATAGTAAAAGAAGCTATTGAAGCTGGTGCTTATGGCTTTAGCACATCAAGAACTGAAAAACATAATGATGTGAATGGTAATTTAACGCCTAGTATTACAGCCCATAAAAATGAATTAGTAGAAATAGCAAAATCACTCGGTGAGATTGAGAAAGGAGTTTTACAAGGAATATCTGACTTTTATGATTTTGAATCTGAATTTGATATTTTCAAATCCATGTCAAAAGAGTCTGGGAGGCCAATTTCTATTACAGTAGAACAACAAGATGCTCGACCAGACTGGTGGAAGCAACTTTTGCAAGGAATCGAAGTAGCTCAGTCAGAGGGTATCAGTATGTATGGCCAAGTACCTCCAAGAGCAACAGGCATTCTAATGGGCTTAACAGCGACGCTTAATCCTTTTAGATTTTATCCATCTTATATGGAAATAGCAGAGCTTCCATTGGATGAGAGAGTTAAGATAATGAAGGAATCAGATTTTAGAGAAAAGCTCCTTAGTGAAGTTGGCATTTCAATAAATCCTCTTGTTGATGAGATAGTTCAGTCATATGGGAAAATGTTTAGATTGGGAGATCCTGCAAACTATGAACCTGATCCAAAATATTCATTTGAATCTTTAGCCAACAATTCAAATATGACTGCTCAAGAGATTGCATACGAAGCAATGCTAGAAAAAGAGGGTAAAGCTTTGATATATCATCCTTTATTCAATTATCAGCCTGGTGATTTAAGCTTAGTGGAAACAATGCTCAAACACCCTTATACCATCTTTGGCCTCGGAGATGCTGGAGCACATTGTGGTGCAATTAGCGATGCTAGCTTTCCAACTACACTAGTTCAGCATTGGTCAAGAGATCGCAATCGAGGAAGTAAGTTACCACTTGAGACCGTAATAAAAATGCAAACATCTGAAACAGCAAACCTTCTGGGGATCAAAGATAGGGGAATAATTGAGGAGGGTTACAAAGCTGATATAAATATAATTGACTATGAGGGCTTGACACTTCATGAACCAGAAATAGTAAATGATTTGCCAGCTGGCGGAAGAAGATTAGTCCAAAAGGCATCTGGGTATGAGTACACAATAGTTTCAGGTTCCATAGCTTTCATCAAGGGCGAAGCTACAGGCGAATTGAATGGTAAGCTTATAAGGAGTACCCATTAGGTATGTCTAGCCATATCCTTGATTTGCATGGATATAGGCATCATGAAGTTGATCTTGCCGTAGAGAACTTTATCTATCTCAATCAGGAGGAAATGCCTCTAACTATTATTTGTGGAAATAGTGAAAAGATGCTTTCTTTAGTCAGGATAGTTTTAGATAGATCTAATGCTGAGTACTATGATGGAGAAGGTTATGAATATGGCCAAATAAAAGTTCATAGACTTATATAAAATGAAATTCAATCAGTTAGGACCCGTTGGAGCAGAAGTTTCTGGAGTTAATTTGAAAGGCTTAACTGGCAGTCAAATAAAACATGTAAAAAAAGCTTTTCTAAGGTACAACGTACTTATTTTTAGGAATCAAGATCTTTCACCTGCTGAATTTAAGAAAGTATCGAATATATGGGGAGCACCAACAATTCATCCTGTGTTTAAAGGGATGGACGGTTATCCCGAAATCATCGAGATAAAAAATTTTGGTGAAAAATATCATACTAATGCCCATTGGCATTCTGATGTAACCTTTGAAAAAGAACCACCGGATACAACACTACTGTATTCTCTTGAAGTTCCTGATGAAGGTGGAGATACTTTATTTTCAAACCAACATCTTGCATATGAAGAATTAGATAACGGTATAAAGACAAGCTTGAAAGGTCGAACAGCCGAACATAGTAATTTAGGTGTTGTTTTACTTAGTGGCGGCAAAGCTAAAGATGCTAAAACTGTTGATCATCCAATTTTTAGAACTCATCCTGAAACTGGTAAAAAAGCCTTGTATGTAACTGAAGCGTTTGTAAGATCTATAAATGGCTTAAGTGATGAGGAATCAAGAGAGTTGTTGTCAAAACTATATGAACAAGCTTCTAAATTAAAATTTATTTATCGACATAAATGGTCAAATAAAGATTTAGTAGTATGGGATAATAGAAGTGTTCAACATTTTGCTGAACACGGTTACGGTGACAAAATAAGAAACATGCTAAGAATAACCACATCAGGGAGTAAACCATTTTGAAAGATATTTTTACTATAAAGAATTGCAAAATCGTAAATGAGGGAGATATATTTGAGGGGGATGTTTTAGTAAAAGAGGGAAGATTTCTTAAGATTGGATCTGATATTGAATCTCAAGGAGAGACTATTGATGCGGCTGGTCTTTTTCTTTTCCCAGGTGTTATAGACGATCAAGTACATTTCAGAGAACCTGGTCTTATAGAAAGAGGAAATATCAAAACAGAATCTCTCTCGGCTGTCGCTGGCGGTACCACTTCGTTTATGGATATGCCTAATGTTATTCCGCCTACACTGGATTTAGATCTATGGAGAGAGAAAATAAGGATAGGAGAAAATAACGCCTCAGCCAATTTCTCATTTTATATGGGAACCTCCAACTCAAATATTGAAGAGATAAAAAAAATAGACCCAAAAGAGGTCTGTGGCATCAAAATATTTATGGGCGCATCAACAGGTAATCTGCTTGTTGATGATGATAATGCTTTGAATAATCTCTTTAAAGAATCTCCTGTAATCATTACAACGCATTGTGAAGATACGCCTATGATCAAATCAATGGAAAAGGAATTCTTAGCTAAATATGGTGAGAAAATACCAGTAGATATGCACGCCGAGATAAGATCTCGTGATGCTTGTATCAAATCTACAAAGAAAGCAATTGAGCTAGCTGAAAAACATGGTTCGAACCTTCATGTCCTTCATCTAACTACTGCAGATGAAGTTTCCTTATTTTCAAATAAATCCCTCGACGAAAAGAAAATAACATGTGAGGTTTGTTTGCCTCACCTATATTTTTCAAGAGAAGACTATGAGAAAAAAGGATCTTTAATTAAATGTAATCCATCTATTAAAGAGACATCTGACAGAGATGCTCTTCGGAAGGGGTTGCTCGATGGAAATATTGACTATGTTGCAACAGATCATGCCCCTCATTTATTGGCTGGCAAATCAAATAATTATCTGGACTGTCCTTCTGGAATGCCAAGTGTCCAACATACCCTAATTGTAATGTTAGAGTTGGTAAGAAAAGGAGTCTACTCCCTTGGTGATATTCCTGATTATCTGTCTCACAAGGTTGCTAAGAGGTTTAAAATTAAAGATAGGGGCTTCATTAGAGAGGGTTATTGGGCTGATTTTGTCCTGGTTGACTTAGAGTATGGAGAGATCAGTGACAACAGCTCTTACTTTTGTGGCTGGTCTCCGTTCACTGGAGATATATTTAACTCAAGAGTCATTAGCACTTTTGTCAATGGGAAACATGCTTATCATGATGGAAAGATTCTTGAATCTAACCTAGGAAAACAATTAGAATTTGACCGTTAAATGCAAGATTTAAAACTACATGACAAGAATGAAGGTTTTACTTGGTCTATGCCAAAAGGGCCTTTCTCTTTTTTTTCAGATGAAGATATTCGCTGTTTTGACGAGAATGGTTACATAATTCTTGAGGATGCTTTTGATGCACAAGAAATTTCATCCGTTATCGAGCAAATAGATCCTTTTGAATACAATGTCACTGAAGCCCTTAAAGGTTTGGATGGAGGAAAATTTTTCATTGCTCGTGCTGAAGAAATAACTTTTACAACACATCTAGTTACACAATCAGAAGCCTTAAAAACATTTAGCAAACACGAAGTATTTTCAAAAATTTGTAAAGACCTAATTGGGCCTAATGTAAGACTTTATTGGGATCAAGCTGTATACAAAAAACCAGGAACAAGAGATGAATTTCCTTGGCATCAAGACAATGGATATACTTTTATTGAACCCCAAGCTTATTTAACATGTTGGGTGGCTCTCACTGATACCGATGAGACCAACGGATGTCCATGTGTATTACCCGGATTACATAGACATGGCACTCTTCACCACGATACCACTGATTTGGTTCATGAGATCGGATTGGATTCTACTGATTCTTTATCGATTCCATTAAAAGCAGGCAGTATTGCAATCTTTTCTTCATTGACACCTCACAGAACTGGACCAAATTTATCTGATAAGGTCAGAAAATCATATATCCTTCAATATGCTCCTGAAGGTGCACGTAGACTCATCTCACATACTCTAACCGAGGAAGTGAATGATGAGTCTAGACAGTTTCTTATTTTGAAAGACGGCTTAGCAGTCGATTAATCACTCTACAAAACCATTAAGCCGCTCATAGGCACCTATAAAGTCCTCTTTAAATTCCTGCACTACATCACTTGCAGAAATACTTTGGTTCATCAGACCAACCCCTTGTCCTACCCAATATGTGGCTAAATCTCTTGCCCCATCGTGGCCACCCTCAGCCAACTTAGCTACTTTTTGGAGGGCTGGTTCAGCTACCATGGGCTGCAATGGCATGGGTAATGGCTCTGGAGCACTTTCAGCTTCCCATGCTTCGGTCCAAGGCGATACCAATTGTCTTGAATGCTTACCTGTCCTGCTTCTTGACCTAACAGTTTGACTTGAATTAGCAGCAACCATTTTCTCTTTTATAACTGGTGGCACCTCTGATTCAACCGTTGTTAACCAAACTGATCCACACCAAGCTCCTGAAGCTCCCATAGTCATTGCAGCAGCCATTTGTTTTCCTGTAACTATTCCTCCTGCTGCAAGTATAGGTACATCACCGTAAGGTTGAATTGCTTCATAAACCTCTGGGATAAGAACCATAGTAGAGACACTGCCACAATGACCACCCGCTTCTGTACCTGATACAACAAGTATATCTACACCTGCCTTTACTTGATTGATTGCATGCTGGGCAGTACCCAAAAGGGCAGCAACTTTAACGTCATTTTCCTTGCCCATTTGAAGCATCCAATCTGGCGGTACACCGAGGGCATTGGCAATTAGTTTTATTGGGTGATTAAATGCAACATCTAATAGTGCTTTGGCTCCATCAGATTTTGTATTTGCCGCAAAACTTGATCCAGCTGTATCTATAGTCCTTAGTTCATTTGCTTCAATATCATGTTTTTCTAGGACATCCGCTCTGAAATCTGCATATTCTTGCGGGATCATTCCTTTTAATTTATCTGCATCGAATTTTTCACTCTGATCTACCATTTTATTTGGAATGAGAACNTCNACNCCNTANGGTTTNCCNTCNATNTGATCATCNATCCANTTNAGTTCNTGTTCNANNTGCTCNGGNGACATGCCTACTGCNCCTAAGAACNCCACAACCNCCNGCTTTTGANNCTGCTACNACAACATCCCTNCAATGNGTNAAAGCNACNANNGGAAANTCNATATCNAAAAGCTCACAAATTTTTGAGTTCATAATCTCTCCTTTTCTTATGTATGTCTGATTTTAGTAAATAGATTGAAGGTAATTAGCNAAGATAAGTTGAGCAACCACAACNACTCCAATTATTACGCCAAACATAGTCATATATTTGTATGTCTTTTTATCCTCTTCCATTATTTTCTCCCTAATAAAAAGGTTATTATTCCCATAAATTGTATGAAACGTCAAAGAAAATTATCTACTCAAGCTTGGAGNTGGGCNTTATATGATTGGGCAAATTCTGCTTTTGCAACGACAGTTATGGCAGGATTTTTTCCTATTTTCTTTAAATCTTACTGGGCCTCTGATCTGAGTGATGCAGAGAGCACTTTTGTAATTGGTTCCGCTAACTCTTTAGTAGGATTAGTAATAGCAGTCAGTGCACCAATTTTAGGTGCAATTGCAGATGCNGGTAATTCAAAAAAAAGATTACTTCTAATTTTTGCAACAATTGGAATTATTTCTACTGGTTATTTATTTTTTGTTCCAGAGAGTTCATGGAAATTCGCAATAACTTTTTATGCTGTTGGTGTTATTGGATTTTCCGGAGGCAATATATTCTATGACTCTTTACTAGTCTCAGTATCAAGTCAAGATCAAAGGAATCAAGTTTCCTCGCTAGGATTTTCAATGGGTTATCTTGGAGGTGGTTTGCTCTTTTTATTAAATGTATTGATGTTTTCTTATCCAAGTTTTTTTGGGCTTAGTTCGCAAATAGAAGCAGTACTTTGGTCNTTTATGAGCGTTGCACTGTGGTGGGCTATATTCACAACGCCTCTTATAACTGGAGTNAAAGAGAGCAAAATTCATAAGAATAATTCCGGTCTCTTTACTATNATCAAAATAGCCTTTCAAAATCTTTATANGACTGGTTTGTCAATCAAACAATATAAGAGTGCAGTTATATTTTTGTTGGCATATTTCTTATATATGGACGGNGTAGATACCATTATAAGGATGGCAACCTCCTACGGTGCCGACATTGGTCTTTCTGCTCAATCTATGATTGGAGCACTCCTTTTAACTCAATTTATAGGCTTCCCAGCTACGCTAGTGTTTGGCGTGTATTCAGACAAATTTGGATATAAACAGACACTATCTTTCGCTATTTTTATCTACATTGGTGTCGTTCTCTTTAGCTCACAAATGGATACTGCGATTGAATTTTTNATAATGGCTGCAGTTATTGGTNTAGTTCAAGGAGGAGTTCAAGCCATAAGTAGATCATATTTTAGTACATTAATTCCTTCAGAGAAGGCAGCAGAATTCTTCGGTTTTTATAATTTTATAGGAAAGTCTTCAGTGTTTTTTGGCCACTTCATGGTTTCAGGCATAGCCTTAATAACAAACAGCCCCAGTGCCGGGATACTTAGTTTATTAATCTTATTTATCCCAGGTCTGATTTTGTTAAGGAGAGTGCCTGACTTAAAAAAGGCCTTTTAGTTGCATGGCTTTTTTGAGAATGCTGGGTTTGTCTGTCATTAATCCATCAACACCAAAATCGATAAGTTTATACATTTCGTTTTCATCATCTATTGTCCATATGTGGACCAATTTTCCCTCTTGATGCGCTTTTGCTATGAATCTTTTAGTTAAAATTGGAATACCCCATTGTGATGTTGGAATTTGAGCACAGTCGCTATTAGTTCTTTTTGTTGTTACCCCTATGGATCTACAAATGAGGTTAAATATTTCCATTTGTCCGGATGAAGTGCAGGCTTTTGGACCTGCAAGTTCTCTAATTTTATCTAATCTTTTAGATGAGAAAGATGCTAAACATGTACTATCCAAACGATTCATTTTTTTAATAATGTCCACAGTACTTTCAACAGCATCTTCTACTTTAATATCTATGTTAAATCTAAGATTTGGAAAACTTTCCAAGATAGAGTTCAATAATGGAATTTTCCCTCCATCTATCAATTCAATCGAACTTACTTCATCTAGGCTCAATTCGTGTATCTTTTTATTGACACCTGCCATTCTTCTTAAATCAGCATCATGAAAGATTACTACATAACCATCCTTAGTGATTTGTACATCAGTTTCCATAAAAATAAAACCAAGTTCGGACGAATATCTAAAAGCCTCATAGGTATTTTCTGTTTCAACCTCATCGCCACCTCGATGAACAAAACCATAAAAATTAAAATCTTGAAAGAAAGGATGCATAGAATCGTTTAATTGTTGTTTTATACTACATACAG
>PAOE01000033.1 GCA_002707915.1 Gammaproteobacteria bacterium | reverse complement strand
AGAAGTTAATTTGATCCTTGATGGTGACTCAGTTGCAACTGTAGATGTAATTGCGATGAGTGATGTAGACTCTTTGGGCTTCTTTGGCCGAGCATGGTCGAATGTAAAACTTCTCACTTATCAATTTTTGATGGAAGAGTAGACTCATTTCATGTGGGTATATTTGAATGGTAAGTTCCTTCTTCAAGAGGAAGCGAAAATTTCTCCACTGGATAGAAGTGTTACTTTTGGTGATGGTGTTTACGAGGTTATTCCATCATACGGAGGAGAATTATTTCTTTTTGAAGAACATATAAACAGACTCGAGTCCTCCTTAAGTGAAACTTTTATTGCATTACCTGAGGAGTTTAATAACCTTATAAATATTCTCCATTCTCTCTATACAAAAAATAAATTTGACAACCAATCCTTTTACATTCAGATTTCAAGGGGTGTCCAAGAAATAAGATCTCATCAAGCCTCTAGGACACTAAAGCCATCATTATTTATTTCATCCCAGAAGTTGGATGAAAATCCCTTCAGAGAAAATCCTTTTACTGCGGGCCTAAAAACTAGACTCGAAGAAGATATCAGGTGGGGCAGGTGTGACATAAAGACGACAGCATTACTTGGAAATGTCCTATCAATGCATGATCCCTCTTTTGAGGTGGTGGATGAAATAATTTTTCATAGGGGAGGTTTTGTCAATGAAGGTTCAAAATCAAACTTATTCATAGTTAAAGATGATTTAATTTTGACTCCGCCTTTAAGTCAGAATATTCTTCCAGGCATAACAAGAAATCACGTGCTTAGAAATTTAAAAAAATTTGGCATGAAATTCAAAGAAGAAAATATTTCTTTAGAAAGTTTGTTGCAAGCAGATGAAGTTTGGCTAACAAGCTCTACTAAAGAGATACAACCGGTCTCGATGATCGACACTCATAAGCTTCCACTAATCAATCCCCAAGAATCATTGTGGAAAAAAGTCTTGGATTCTTTTTAAAACGGTTATAAATCTAAGACTAAATCTCTAATTGACTGCCAAGGACTTTTTGTCGATAGACCCTTTATCGAGGAATCTATTTCTGCAATTTCTTTCAATGATTTTTTAATTTTGCTCAAAGAAATTTCCTTCGCTCTTTTTGAAAGTGCATCTAAATAATATCTTGGCCCCCAAATATCATTTGCATTTCCTGTTTCAAGCACTTTATATAAATTATTTATCTCTTTTGATAATGCCCAAAGAACAAGGGGGGGTTGAGTACCTTCTGCTTTTAATATTTCAATTATTTTAACCATTCTGGTTTTATCACCTTCTACAAAAGCATGAGACAAATCGAATATCCCATATCTTGAAGAGTTAGATATTGATTTTTCCATCTTATTGAGTGAAATGCTTTCTCCATCAAATAATAAAGATAATTTGATTAATTCTTGAGAAGTAGCAAATAAGTTACCTTCTGTTCTTTCAGCCAGTAAAGTCAAAGCTTCGTCTTCAATTTCAACATCAATTTCTTCAGCTTTTCGTTTTATCCAGGCATAAATTGTTTTACTTGTAATTGCAGGCTCAATAACTAAGATCCCAGCCTCATCTATTGACTTTACCCAAGCGCTATTGAGCTGCTTCTTATCTAATCTCTCAGCTGAAAAAACTATTAACTTATTATTATCTTGATTTTGGCAATAATCTTTTATGGCCTTAGACCCCTTAGTACCAGGACCTTGACCTATTAATTTTATTTCCAATATTTTTTTTGAACCAAAAAGGTCCAAATTATCATTTTCAGANTCTAGAAAGGACCAATCTGTTTCTTTNGAGACNACATGGGTAACTNTTTCNTCNTANCCNTCAAGCTTTGCTTTGTCTATNANTTTACNTTNAAGNTCTTCNATTTGGATAGATTCNTCTGCACATAGNCAATATATNCCCTTAAGGCCTTTATCTAATTCACTTATGAAATGTGCTCTACTNAGCTTCATTCAAACTTCTAAATATTTTAAATTCNAGATTTCTCAGGGCTTTATTTATAAATACCCGAGTCATAAGTTCTATTTCATCTTCAAATGACAATAANTCTGCTTGATTAAAATCAATATATGAAGAATCTTCAAAAATNTCAATACGAGGAGGTTCATCATTAATTTCTAATTGATATGAAAGTTTATAGTCCAACCTCACTTGAGTTGTTCGAGCAGCTCTTCCGATAGAGCCTACAAATCTTTCNGTCGAGTGGTTTAGTATAGTTATCTTAATTTGTGGAACATCTTGGCTTACGTTTGGAACAATTTTTATTTCTTTGAGACGATCTTTCAGTTGAAGATTCAAATCAGTTTCATCTGCCTTCAAATCAAAATTAAAATTTGAGAGTTTTGTTACACTTCTGAGTTCATAACCGCATGAGTTCAAAATAAAGCAAGTCATCAATAGAAATAAAAATTTTCTAAAAAAAAATGAAATAACTATCATAAAACTATGTTGATTATTTTTCCTGGAACATAAATAACTTTTTTAATTTCTGAGTTTTTTATGAAATTTTTTATTCTCTCGTCTTCAAGAGCTCTTGCCTCAACTTCTTCGGAGGAAGTATCTTGTGCAATTTGCAATTCAGAGCGAAGTTTTCCGTTTATCTGAATAGCAATCTTGATATTTTCATCCACGAGAAGTTCCTCCCTTGCTTCTGGCCACTCTTTATCAACTATTGATTCATCCGGATACATTTGCCACCATAAGTACTGGCATAAATGAGGAGTTATAGGTGCTAACATAAGAAGTATTGACTCGATAGCTTCATCAGCAACAAATCGCTCTTCAATTTTAGCCTCAGCATTAAGAAAATCTCCAGGTATAGCATTTGAAAGTTCCATGATAGCTGCGATTGCAGTGTTAAAATTGTGCCTTCTGAGGTAATCATCCTTTACTTTTGCTAATGTTTTATGAGTTTTGGATCTGATAGATGTGAGTTCTGAAGATAATTTGATATCCTTAGTTATTTTGGGCTTGCCGGAGCTCAGATGGCTATTTACGAGCCTCCAGATTCTGTTTATAAATCTATTGGCCCCTTGTACTCCCTGATCTGACCATTCTAGAGATTGTTCTGGAGGGGCAGCAAACAATACAAAAAGCCTAACTGTATCAGCTCCATATTTTTCTATCAGCCCTTGTGGATCAACCGTGTTTCCTTTTGATTTCGACATTTTGGAGCCATCCTTCAGGACCATTCCTTGACATAATAGATTTTCAAATGGTTCGTCGCCCTCTACGAGACCTATGTCTCTCATACACCTAAAGAAAAATCTTGAGTAAAGTAAATGTAAAACTGCATGCTCTATGCCTCCAACATACTGGTCTACTGGTAACCAGTACTTAGCTCTTTCATCCAACATTGATTCAGAAGCGTCAAAACTTGCAAATCTTGCGTAGTACCATGAAGATTCAAAGAAAGTGTCAAAAGTATCAGTTTCTCTGATAAGTTTTTTCCCATCCTGTTCAACATTTAAGAATTCTGGCATTTCCTTTAATGGAGAACTTACTCCATCGAATTTAACTTTGGAAGGAAGCTTCACAGGNAATTCTTTTGCTTTGTAAGTTTTATCTCCATCATTAAGGACGGGTATCGGCGCACCCCAATATCTTTGTCGAGAAACTCCCCAATCTCTTAATCTGTAGTTCGTCTCTCTGAATCCACACTCGAGCTTTTTAGCTTTCTTTTCAATGGCTTTAAAAGCACTTTCAAAATCAAGACCATCGAATTCGCCAGAATTAATCAAAAGATTTTTTTCAATATAGGCTGCAGATAAATTTTTAGTACCTTCATTATTTTTAATTACAGGCAATATGGGAAGTTGGTATTTTGAAGCGAATTCAAAGTCACGCTGATCATGAGCAGGAACAGCCATTAATGCTCCTGATCCGTAATCACTTAGAACAAAGTTGGCAATCCATATAGGAATAAGATCATCTGTAAAGGGATGCAATGCATAAAATCCCGTAAAAATTCCTTCTTTTTCTTGTTTTGCAAAGTCTGCTTCCGATTGCTTAATTTTATTTTGTTTCTCTATAAACTTTTTTATATCATCTCTATCGCTTGAAAGATCCCAACTGATTTTGTGTGATGACGATATGGCTATGAAAGAAACTCCCATAATAGTGTCCGGTCGGGTAGTAAAGACATTTATAGTTTCATCACTGTCTTTTACCCTGAAGCTAAAGTTCATTCCTTCAGATTTACCTATCCAATTTTTTTGCTGAGTTTTGACCTGTTCCGGCCACCCAGTTAATTTATCAGTTCCGTCGAGTAATTCTTCTGCATAATCAGTAATTTTCAGAAACCACTGCTTAAGTGTCTTTTTTTCTACATCAGCACCAGATCTCCATCCTTTGCCATCAATTACTTGCTCATTTGCTAGAACAGTTTGATCAATAGGATCCCAATTTACTTCAGCCTCCTCTTGATATGCTAGACCTTTGTCTAGCATCTGCTGAAAAAACCATTGTTCCCATTTGTAATAACTAGAATTTGAGGTAGAAATTTCTCTCTCCCAGTCATATGCAAAGCCAAGTCTTGTGAGCTGTTTCTTCATGCTCTGAATATTTTCTAGTGTCCAATCAGAGGGTTGAACTTTATTATTTATTGCAGCATTTTCTGCAGGAAGACCAAAAGCATCCCATCCCATTGGTTGAAGAACATTCTTTCCAAGCATTCTATGAAATCTGCTGATAGCATCGCCGATTGAATAGTTCCTTACATGACCCATATGGATCGAACCACTAGGGTAAGGAAACATGCTTAGGCAAAAATATTTTTCTTTATTAGGATCCTCCGTGACTGAAAAGGTATTATTGCTGGCCCAATAATTTTGAACCTCATCCTCAATCTCTCCTGGATTATATGGATGATCTTCTTGAGGCATTTATTTGTCCTTATTTAGATTTTCTAGATAATTTATATTGAAGGTTCCGTTAATGAAATTAGGATCATTAATCAGCTTTCTATGCATGTCCAAGTTTGTATCAATTCCTAATACATACATTTCGTCTAAAGCTCTTTCCAATCTGGCGCGTGCATCTTCTCTATCATTAGCTCTACACACAACTTTTGCTATCAATGAATCATAGTGGGGCGGAACGACATAATCCTTATATAGATGCGAGTCCATTCGAACTCCAATACCTCCGGGAGCATGATATTCAAGAATTTTTCCAGGAGAGGGCAAAAAGGTTTCAGAGTTTTCCGCATTTATTCGACATTCAATGGCATGACCTTTCATGATTATTTCTTCTTGTTTGATTTTCAGTTCCTCATCTCTTGCAATTCTTAATTGGAGTTTCACTAAATCTAAACCGGTTACACTTTCAGTAACGGGATGTTCAACTTGTATTCTGGTATTCATTTCAATAAAGTAAAAATTGTCATTTTCATACAAAAATTCGAAAGTTCCTGCACTTACGTATTTCATTTTCTTACAAGCCTCAATACATTTCGAATAAATTTCTTCTCTTTTTTCTTCTTTTATACCTATTGCAGGAGCTTCTTCAATAACCTTTTGGTGTCTTCTTTGTAAAGAGCAATCTCTATCACCTAAATGAACTACATTGCCATGCCTATCCGCCAAAACCTGAACCTCAATATGTCTAGGGCTTTCTAGAAATTTTTCAAGATATACAGTTGAATCACCAAAAGCAGCTGCAGATTCCTGTTGCGTAAGTTCAATAGCGTTTTCCAACTCCTCAGGAGAGTGAACAATTCTCATGCCTCTGCCACCGCCTCCTGAAGCCGCTTTAATGATTACTGGATANCCAATTTCTTCAGCTTTTTTTTNCGTNTCTTNGTCAATTGGTCCTGTTGAACCTGGAACAATTGGTAGGCCAGCTTCTANAGCAAATTCTTTTGCTGAGACTTTATTCCCCATCATCCTAATTACCGATGCAGANGGTCCTACAAAATCGAANCCACTTTTTTCAATTTTTTCAGCAAAATCTGCATTTTCAGATAAGAATCCGTAGCCTGGATGAACACCATCTGCTCCGGATAGCTCCATTGCGCTAATGATGGCAGGAATATTGAGATAGCTTTGNGCTGAGTCAGCTGGACCGATACAAATGGATTCATCAGCCATTTTGACATGCATTAGATCTTTATCTGCTTCTGAGTAAGCTGCAACAGTCGGTATCTTTAATTCCTTCGCAGCTCTTAAGATACGTAAGGCAATTTCTCCTCTGTTGGCAATTAAGAGTTTTGTTATCATTATTTAGAGATTTCAATCAGCGATTGCCCGTATTCCACTGGTTCAGCATTTTCTACATTTACAGCAAGTACTGTTCCAGTAAATTCTGATTTAATTTCATTCATCATTTTCATGGCTTCAACTATACATACAACATCACCCTCTTTGATCAAATCTCCTACAGATACAAACGGTTTTGCGCCAGGTGAAGCAGAGGCATAAAATGTTCCAACCATCGGAGAATTAATGGAATTACTATCCTTTGATTTTTCCTGAATTGGTTCAGACTCTGCATTCGTTTCAGAGGAAGTTTCTTGTGGAATAACTATAGATTGTGGCTGTATAGTCTGTCTTGAGCCACTTCCCTTGACGAGTCTCACTGACTCCTCACCTTCTTGTATTTCAATTTCCTCGAGACTTGAGTCTTCNAGCATCTCAATTAACTTTTTAACCTTTCTTATATCCATAATCTCTCCAATTAATGAAATTTTTTTATAACAGTTTTTAAGGCAAGCTCATATCCTTCAACACCGAGACCTGAAATAACTCCTTCTGCGATATCGGATAAAAAAGACTTATGTCTNAATTCTTCNCTCGCATATATATTAGAAATATGNATTTCNATAAAAGGAATATCAACTCCAGAAAGAGCATCTCTTAGAGCAATGCTACTGTGGGTTAGAGCACCAGGATTNATCACTATTGCCTTCACATNTTNATCTTTAGCCTTGTGTACCATATCAACAAGTTCATGTTCAGCATTCGACTGAAGACATATAAGATTGCAACTTTGACTCTCCGCAATCTTCCCGAGACTTTCTTCAATATCACTAAGTGTTGTGGTTCCATATACATCTGGTTCTCTTGTACCAAGAAGATTCAAGTTAGGTCCATTTAGTAACATATAGTTGTTCATAAGGTCGGGTTTGAAGGATTTTCGACGATTTTAAATGAAATTTAGCTCAATTTGTAGCTAAAATTTAAAATTTTACATATTTATCCAAAAGCAATTTTTTTTCTATTGGAGGATAGCAAAAACCTTTTTCATTACAGCCTTGGTAAGAAACATCAATTTCTTTCTCCCCTTCATTTAGACTCAATATTATTGAGACAGAATCAAAATAAACATCTACTTCTCCGAAATAGACATCATTTATTTTGTTTGGTTCACCAATTATTTGAAATGAAGAAATTTCTTTTCCCTCAGCAATCAACTTAAACTTTTCTTTATAAAGAAAGCAGTTTTCTTTCAATGACCATGTAAGTATCATGCTATCCTCATTTTTTTCACTTATTTCAAAGATGAATGCTTCATCTGCTGTGGGAAAAGTTTTTGATTCTAATTCCTCTAAAAAAGGATTTGAAGAAATAGAAAGAGAAACAAAATAAATGGATAAAAATAAAAATAACTTTGCGAGACTTTCAGTGACCATATGCATAGCACTTATTTTAACTCAATGCACGGTAGAAAATACTGAACAACTAAAAATTACCAATTCATTTCTTTATAAACCATTTTCAGGTGCAATGATGACAGCAGGTTATATGAACATCTCGAATGTATCAGATGAATCTGTCGTTATTAATGGTTTGGATTGTTCTCCCTTGATTGTAGAAATGCACGACGTTACAACAAACTCCGATGGAGTAATGAAAATGGGCAAACTAAGTTCTTTTATACTGAGCCCAAATGAAACGATTAATTTCGAACCAGGTGGAAAACATATAATGGCTTGGGGCCTAACAGACAATCAGTCTGAAGATCTTTCCTGTAAATTATTATTACAAGATAAGAAGCCAATTGATTTTAAATTCTCTATAAAAAGCCGTGGATAAAATTCTTGAAATAAAAAATCTAGAGATAGATTTTGAAACCAAAGAATCTAGATCGAGGGCTGTTGACAACATCTCTCTAAATATCCAAAAAGGTAAGACACTNGCTCTTGTCGGAGAATCCGGCTCNGGAAAATCTGTTACTGCTTTGTCTATACTTCAACTTTTGCCTGAAGGAACAGTTAGGTATTCTGCAAAATCCTCGATTCATTTTGAAGGAAAAGAAATTCTCAATTCATCTAAATCAAGACTTCGTTCTCTNAGAGGNAATAAAGTTTCTATGATTTTTCAGGAGCCTATGACNTCCCTAAACCCATACCAGAAAGTCGGTACACAAGTTGATGAAACTCTTATTATTCANGGCAAGAAAACTAAAGAAGAGGCTAGGGAGAATACTTTGAGACTCCTGAGAAAAGTAAAAATCCCAGAACCTGAATTGAAAATCGATTCTTATCCTCATCAATTATCAGGTGGTCAAAGACAGAGAATAATGATTGCTATGGCTTTAGCAAATGAGCCAGATTTATTGATAGCTGATGAACCNACNACTGCCCTAGANGTAACAGTTGAAAAAGCTTTGTTGGAACTCCTCTCGGAACTTCAACAGGATTTAGGAATGTCTATACTATTCATAACTCATGATTTAAATATAGTGAAGAAATTCTCTGATGATATTTGTGTTATGAAGGATGGAAAAATAGTTGAGTCGGGAAAAGTTAATGAAATATTTGCTAATCCTCAACATCCATACACAATTAAGCTTTTAAACTCTATCCCTGGAAGTAAAGAAAAATTTAACTCCGATGCAAATATCCTTCTAGACGCTGAGAAAGTAAATGTTAATTATCCAATTTTGAAAAATGTGTTCGGACAGGTAAAGGAATATTTAAATGCTGTTAAAACAGTTGATATAAAGATCTATTCTGGTTCTACAACTGGACTTGTAGGAGAGTCTGGTTCAGGAAAGTCTTCTTTAGCAAGAGCCTTGCTTGGAATAGAAAATGCTCAAGGGTCAATATATTTTGATGGTAAAGATATTAATCTCTTAAGTTCTTCTGAAAAAAGAAACTTTAAGAAAGATTTTCAAATTGTTTTTCAAGATCCTTTTGGTTCTCTGTCTCCCAGAATGACAATTGGAGAAATTATTGGTGAGGGTTTGAAAGTACATGATCCAAATCTCCGTAAGTCAGAGAGGATTCAAAGAATTCAAAAAGCCTTATCAGATGTAGAACTAGAGTCTTCATTTATNGCAAGGTTTCCTCATGAGTTATCTGGAGGTCAAAGACAAAGAGTTGCCATTGCAAGAGCGATAATATTAGAACCAAAGCTGATACTTCTTGATGAACCTACATCCGCTCTTGATGTATCTATACAAATGCAAGTTTTGGAATTACTCAAAGATTTGCAATCAAGGCTAGGTTTGGCTTATCTTTGCATCAGTCATGACTTGAAGGTGATTAGATATTTGTCCGATTACGTGTACGTAATGAAAGATGGAAGCATAGTCGAAAATGGTTTATCTAAAAACTTATTTGATTCTCCGAAACATCCATATACTCAGGAGTTACTAGCTGCTTCCTTAGTTTGAGTTACTTAATCAAGAATTTCTAATTTATAATTNAAAAATGTCAAAGGACAAAAGAAAGTATTCCTCAGAAATAGTTGACGGAGTTGAACAGGCTCCATCAAGAGCAATGCTTAGAGCCGTAGGTTTTGAGTCGGACGACTTCGACAAACCTCAGNTTGGCATTGCTTCTACTTGGAGTATGGTAACTCCTTGTAATATGCATATTGATAAGCTTGCNGAATCAGTTGCCGAGGGAGCAAACGCTACAGGAACAAAGCCAGTAATCTTTAATACGATAACTGTCTCAGATGGAATATCGATGGGCACGAAAGGGATGCGATATTCTTTAGTTTCTCGTGAAGTGATTGCTGACTCAATAGAAACAGTGGTCGGAGGTCAAGGATTTGATGGTCTGATTACAATCGGAGGTTGTGACAAAAATATGCCAGCTTGTGTTATGGCCATGGCAAGATTAAATAGACCTTCAATATTTGTATACGGAGGAAGTATAAGACCAGGTGCAAATAGAACAGACGTTGTCTCAGTTTTTGAAGCAGTAGGGAAACACTCTGAGGGTGCATTATCAGATGTGGAACTTTTAAATATAGAATCCTCTTCAATCCCAGGTCCAGGCTCATGCGGAGGTATGTATACAGCTAATACAATGGCTTCAGCTATTGAGGCTTTAGGAATGAGTTTGCCAAATAGTTCTGCACAGGAAGCTGTATCGGAAAGTAAGCTTCATGATTCTTTAAATGCTGGTCAATCAATTATGCGACTCATCGAAAAAGATATTAAGCCAAGAGANATTATGACCAAAAGTGCTTTTGAAAATGCTATTGCAGTTGTCATTGCTCTTGGTGGGTCAACAAATGCCGTTTTGCATTTAATTGCTATGGCTCATGAAGCTAAAATAGACTTGAGTCTTGACGATTTTGAGAGAATAGGAAAACGCACTCCTGTTTTAGCAGATCTTAGACCAAGCGGTAACTACTTAATGTCTGAATTGATTGAAATAGGTGGGATAGTTCCATTGATGAAGATGATGCTTGAGAAAGATTTAATTGATGGCTCTCAATTGACTGTAACAGGTAAGACTATAGAAGAGAATTTAGCATCATACAGTCCTTATCCAAAGGATCAGAAGATAATTATGAGCACAGACGATCCCATAAAACCTGATAGTCACTTGAGAATTTTGTATGGTAATTTGTCTCCTGAAGGAGCTGTAGCCAAGATTTCAGGTAAAGAAGGTCTTAGATTTGAAGGAAAGGCAAAGGTTTATGATTCTGAAGAATCTGCTATGGCAGGTATTTTGTCTAATGAAATACAAGAGGGAGATGTTCTGATTATAAGATATGAAGGACCACGAGGTGCGCCTGGTATGAGAGAAATGCTCGGTCCTACTTCTGCAATCATGGGAAAAGGCTTAGGAGATAAAGTAGCTTTTTTGACAGATGGCAGATTTTCTGGAGGTACGCATGGTTTTGTAGTTGGTCATATAACACCCGAAGCCTATGATGGTGGACCTATCGCATTAATTAAAGATGGAGATGTTATATCAATAGATGCTGAAAATAATCAAATCAATTTAGATTTAACAGAAGACGAAATCAAAAAAAGGAAAGATTCATGGGTGAGTCCAATCAAAGANGAAGAAGGTGGAGTATTGGATAAGTATAGAGCATTAGTCGCTTCAGCTTCTTTAGGTGCTGTTACGACAAAAAAATAATCTATCACCTTGATAATTTGTGAATTTCATCCAATAATANCAACATTAAATGTTTCAATTTAAAAATCCAAAGAATATTTTAAGGGAGGAATTATGAACGTTGTCACTNTAACAGACGATAANTTTGCGTCTGAAGTTAATGNCTCCGAAAAACCCGTGCTGGTAGATTANTGGGCTACATGGTGTGGACCTTGTAAAATGGTAGGTCCAATCGTAGAAGAGATAGCAATTGAGTTCTCTGACAAAATAAAGGTTGGAAA
>PAOE01000032.1 GCA_002707915.1 Gammaproteobacteria bacterium | reverse complement strand
CCATAGCATTAAAATTGGCTCCGTCTATGTAGACAAAACCTCCATGAGAATGAATTATTTCGCATACTTCTGTTACGGATGTTTCGAACACTCCATGAGTGGAAGGATAAGTTATCATAAGGGATGAAAGGTTTGCCGAATACTTTACTGCTTTAGCCTTAAGATCTTCAATATCTATATTTCCTTCGTCATCACATTCAACAGGTACGACCTTTAAGCCAACCATCTGTGCTGATGCTGGATTTGTGCCATGAGCTGATCTTGGGATCAGACAAATATCTCTATCAAAATCATTATTATTTTTATGAAATGCATCAATAGCCAGTAAACCTGCATACTCTCCCTGAGAACCAGCATTCGGTTGTAAAGAAATTGCAGAATAGCCAGTCAGAATAGCCAGCATATCTTCCATTTCTGTTATNAGTTGTTCATATCCGGCAAGTTGATCTTTAGGGGCAAAGGGATGNATNTTAGAAAATTCAGGCCAACTGACGGGAATCATTTCAGAAGTTGCATTTAACTTCATAGTACAAGATCCTANTGGAATCATTGCTCTNTCAAGNGCTATATCTTTATCAGATAGTTTTCTAATGTACCTTAATAGTTCAGTTTCAGTGTGAAATTGATTAAATATGGCATGATCAAGAAAACTAGACTTTCTNNTTAAAGCATCTGGAATTGCTGTTGATTCACTAATCTCTGCATTAACTTCAGAACCAGCGAATATCTCGAGCAACTTATTAAGATCATCAAAAGAGGTAGTTTCATCCAAAGACAAACCTANTGATTCTGAGTCAATTCTTCTAAGATTAATTTGATTATCCAAAGCCCTTTTGTGGATACTCTCTGTTTTACCTTTTGTTTTTATAACCAAAGTGTCGAAGAAGTGATCATTTATNGATTCAAAGCCTAACTGATCAAGGTTTTTTCTGAGACTAGATGCTAGACTATTAATCTTATTAGCTATGGCTAGAAGACCTTCTTTGCCATGATAAACAGCATAGANCCCTGCCATAATTGCCAATAAAGCTTGTGCAGTGCAGATATTACTTGTGGCCTTTTCTCTCCTAATATGTTGCTCTCTAGTTTGAAGNGCTAGCCTGTATGCTAAGTCTCCAGAACTATCCACTGACGCTCCTACAATTCTTCCAGGNAAAGAGCGCTTAAATTCATCTTTAACAGACATGAAAGCGGCATGGGGGCCACCGCACCCTAAAGGAACACCAAATCTTTGTGAGGAGCCTATTACGATATCTGCACCCATTTCTCCAGGGGGTTTTATCAATGTAAGTGCTAGTAGATCAGTTCCAAAAACAGCAATACCTTGATTNCTATGAATTAAATCCACAAGTTTTGAATAGTCTCTGATTCTACCGTCAGAACCCGGATTTTGAATGTATACTCCAAAGCATTCTTCTTTAGATGCTTGTTCTACAGGCCCAATTTTAATTTGAATTCCTAAGGGATCNGCTCTAGTCTGCAGAATATTAATTGTGTTCTGAAAGGCATTTTCATCCACATAAAAGATCTCGGACTTTGATTTAGAGGCTCTTTTTGCAAGTGTCATTGCTTCAGCTGCTGCAGTAGCTTCATCAAGTANNGATGCATTCGATAGCTGCATTCCNGTTAGATCAGTAACCATAGTTTGGAAATTAATTAGAGCTTCTAATCTTCCTTGAGAAATTTCGGGCTGATAAGGTGTATAGGATGTATACCAGCCTGGATTTTCAAATACATTTCTTAAGATNACTTTGGGTGTGTGGGTGTTGTAGTGACCTTGACCTATGAAACTTTTATAAACCTTGTTNTTTGTAGCTATATTTCTAAGCTCTTCAAGAACCTCCTCTTCGGTTCTTTGCTCTCCAATACTTATATTTTTCTTTTCTAGGATATTCGAAGGTATGACGGCTTCGATAAACTCATCCATTCCAGTGTAACCAATGGATTTAAGCATAAGCTCTCTTTCGTGAGCATTTGTTCCTATATGTCTAGTGGAAAAGAGATTATTTTTTTTCAAAATAGTAAATATATTTTATTCATCCTCGCAAGATGCCGAATATTCCTCTTCGGTCATTAAATCTTGAAAAAGGCTTGAATCTTCGATTTTGATCTTGAAAAACCATCCGTCTTCCAAGGGTGAATCATTTATAATTTCAGGCTCATCAAGTAATTTTTCATTAATTTCAATTACTTCTCCTGACATTGGAGAATAGACATCAGATGCCGCTTTTACGGACTCAACAATTGCCGATTCTTCTTCTGCATCCAAAGCNTTCCCTATTTCGGGTAATTCNACAAATACTATATCGCCNAGNAAATCTTGAGCATGCTCACTTATGCCAACTGTGAGTATGCCTTCTTCATCAATTCTTCCCCACTCATGACTGGCTAAATATCTCACTTCATTTGATATGCTCATTGTCTTTCCTTAAAAATTAATTGCCCTTCTTTTATAAATTTGGGAGNACCAATTTTAGCAAAAACTTTCTTTCCTCTCACCTCAGTAAAGCAGATATTTTTTTCAGTTTTAGGTATTCTCGCTAACCCTATTGGCTTTTTTAACGTTGGCGAGTAAGTACCACTAGTAACTATCCCTTGAAGTTCGTCCTTACCCTCAAAATAAAGCTTTTGGCCTTGTCTNAGTATTGTCCTCTCTTCTAACATAATTCCAACTAGCTCATGTTGATTGTCATTATTTTTTTTATTCAATAATGCTTCTTTTCCATAAAAGTCCCTATTCTCATCATTTAAATCCACAGTCCAAGCCATNTTGCACTCATATGGTGATATCGTCTCGTCCATTTCGAAACCGTATAAATTCATACCCGCTTCAAGTCTTAACGTATCTCTAGCACCTAATCCTATCGGTTCAGCACCTCCTTCAATGGCATTCTTCCAAAGGTTCAAAGCTTGATCATGAGGTAATATAACTTCGAATCCCATNTCTCCAGTATATCCAGTCTTAGTTGCAAACATATTGTTACCAAAAACACCTTGTTGTTTCTTTTTTGTTTCCAACTGCCTCACTATNGGAGCAGGACATTTATTTAGNACTTCCTCCGAGGTAGGACCTTGAACCGCAACCATAGATAAATCATCTCTCTCTGACATTTCAACATTATATTTCTTTGATTTCTTCGATATCCATTTAAGGTCTTCTCCTCTTGTAGCACAGTTAACTACTAGCCTGTATCCTGANCCAAGTTTATAAGCTATCAAATCATCAATTACACCGCCTTTTTCGTTTAGCATGGCTGAATAAAGCCCCTCAAAGTCTTCTTCTAACTTGTTAACATCGTTGGCTATAAGTTTTCTTACAAAGGTTTTNGATTCCGCACCCTTGAAGTCAAGAATCGTCATATGAGAAACATCAAATATACCGCAACCTTCTCTTACAAAGTTATGCTCATTAATTTGTGAACCATAATTTATGGGCATAGACCATCCGTGAAAGTCGACCATTTTCGCATTCAGGGCTATGTGGGCTTGATATAGAGAAGTTTGCTTTTTCAATACGATATGCTTAAAAAAGGATTGTACTATTTCTGCAAAATCTTGTCTTTTATTTATAAAGTTATCCACTAGATATGTGGATAAGTATGTTGACTGATCTGTTGGAGTCTTTAGCTATATGAAAAAACTTATTTTGTACAAATTTTAATCAATAATTTATAAATATTTCTATCATATCCACGGGATGGTAATATCACTGTTTTTTTGACCAGAAAAACATAAATGGACTATTCAAGGCAGTTCGAAGAACTTAAATCTGAGAATCTATCTCTTGACCTGACACGAGGTAAGCCCTCATCCGATCAATTAGATCTCTCAAATGAACTTGCNGATATGCAGGTCAATTATCAAGAAGTAGATGGAATAGACTTGAGAAATTATGGAGAAATAAAAGGCCTCGAATCTTGTAGAAAACTTGGTGCCAAAATCTTAGGATGTTCGCCTGATTTTGTATGGGCTGGCGGTAATAGCAGTTTAGCCTTGATGGCACAGTATTTAACCTTTCTTTTTGCAGAAGGAAATGGATCAGGNCCTTGGAATGGTANAGAAAGAACTTCAGTTTTATGTCCTGTGCCTGGATATGACAGGCATTTNAANTTATGTGAGAGTTTTGGNATTAACATGATTCCAGTNCCTCTAACAGGACAGGGNCCAGACTTGAATAAAGTGNANGAACTGGTTANCNCTGATAAATCTATAAAAGGAATATGGTGNGTTCCNAAATATTCAAATCCNACTGGAGAAATCTACAGNTATGAGACTATATCCGGTTTANTNGATATATTCGGTAAAGCGGATAATAACAGTATTATTTTTTGGGATAATGCATACGCAGTTCATGACTTTTCAGATCCCTGCAAACTCGATGATATTTTCGCAATAGCCCAAGAAAAAGGCTATGTCGATTCAATTGTTGAATTTGGTTCGACATCAAAGATAACCTATGCTGGTGCAGGTATAAGTTTTATTGCAATGTCAAAAAGGAATCAAGAAAAATTCTTACCTTTCTACTCATCGCTAATGATTGGACCAGATAAATTAAATCAAGCTAAGCATGTAAAGTTTTTTCAAGAGCACGATATCGATCATCACATGCGACTTCATGCCGAAATCATTGGAAGTAAATTTAAGTTGGTAAAGGAAAGCTTACATTCTCTAGGCCTTGGTTCATGGACAGATCCGCAAGGGGGATACTTTTTACTNTTTGAGACAAAAGCAGGAATGGCTAAACAGGTTGTTTCCTTAGCCGCAGAATTGGGGTTAAAGCTTACTCCTGCTGGATCAACTCATCCTTATGGAATAGATACAGAGGACAAGTTCATTCGCTTGGCTCCAACAGCTTGCAGTCTAGATGAGCTGAGTAAAGCTATGGAGGTTTTCACTTGCTGTGTTGGATTGGCTTATGCAGAAATAAAACAATCCTAGTTCTTGCTGTGCTCGAGTATCTCGTAAGATTTTCCATCAAACCCTCCAAAAAATACTGGTACATCAGGATGTTCAACAGGTATTTGGCTATCATCTACAAGTAGGTTTTGTTGAGAAACATAAGCTGAGTAGAAAACTTGATCATTTTCTGCGAACACATGATAAAAAGGCTGGTCTTTCTTCGGTCTAATAGCTGCTGGTATTGATTGATACCACTCTTCTGTATTATTAAATTCGGGATCAACATCGTATATTACCCCTCTAAAATCTAGATACTTGTGTTTTACAACTTGACCAAGTGAATACTCAGTTTCTATAGTTTTTTTCATGCAATAAGATCATTTAAGTTAAAGGATGGATCAGCAATCATCTCAGGTTCTATTCTAACTTTATTTGCTACTAGCTTTCTACAAATTAAAAATTCTTTTGAATTATTTACTGAATCTACAGCTATGAGTTCACTATTTAGAGTATAAAAAAGCATAAATTTCGAGTCTTCCATTTTTCCTCGCATAGTTACTCTATCATGCTCACCTGACAGTCCTACAATTTGAAGTTTATGATCGTACTGATCAGACCAAAACCAAGGTATTTGATTATATTCGTTAGGATTATTAGATAAAGAAGCTGCTACTGTTTTTGATTGCTCCATTGCATTNTGAACAGANTCAAGTCTGAGACTTTTATTGAGNAGTTTATTTGGATGGTTCGTGCAGTCTCCACAAGCGAAGATATCTTCTACATNAGTTCTTCCNNATTCATCGACNCAAATTCCATTGTTACANGTTATCCCAGATTCCTCAGCGATTTCANCATTGGGAACAATGCCTGCGCCTATAACTACTGTATCAGCTTTTATTTCTGTACCATCTGAACACAGAACTAGGTCCGGCTTATCATCACCTCTGATTTCTTCAAGACTAGCATTAAATTTAAAGCTTACCCCGTTATTTTCATGAAGCTTTTTATAATAATCCGAAATCTGTGGATCTACTGTTCTATTCATAACCCTATCAGCCATTTCGACAACAGTGACAGCTATNCCTTTCTTTGTGGCTATGGCGGCTACTTCTAGTCCTATATAACCTGCACCAACAATCACTACNTTATTAGAAAANTCTAAATTNGATTTAATTTTCTCTGCGTCATCAAGNCCCCTTAAGTAATGAACTGAATTAAGGTCTTTTCCAGGAAAATCNAATTTTCTTACTCTGCTNCCAGTAGCAAAAACTAATTTATCAAAACTTANTNTTGTACCNTCAGATAAGTCCACTTTCTTGGTATCAATATCCACCTTAATCGCTTTAGTACCAAGTTTCAGTAANACTTTATTTTCTACAAAGAAGTCAATNTTNTTGAAATAAAGTCTTTCTTTTTCAANANTATTATCTAGAAATGCTTTNGAAAGAGGTGGTCTTTGATAAGGAAGGTGATTTTCTTCCCCGATAAGTGTAATCGAGCCATCATATCCCTCTTTTTTTAGAGATGTTATACATTGGATAGCTGATTGCCCTGCGCCAATAATGACTACATTTTCCATGTTTAAAAAAGTTCTCGATTATTTTTTTGAAACTAACTAAAGTCTACATCTAATTTAAAAATAAGGGAGAAAAAAATGATAGGAATTGTTGCAAAGTTAAAAATCAAGGAAGGGTCAGGTTCTGATTTTGAAGCCATCGCGACTCAACTCGTTGAGAAAGTTAATGCAAATGAAGAAGGAGTTGTCTATTACGATCTTTTCAAAGAGGACGACACGACATATGTCTTTTTAGAAAAATATAAAGATGCAGCGGCGCATGAGGCTCANGGAAAGACAGATTACTTTAGAGAGCTAGGAGGTCAAATGGCACCTTTCATGGGAGGCGCTCCTGAGATTACAATGCTCGAATCAGTTTAACTANACTAGATGAGGTCTGGATAAATAATCTCTAGACCTCATCTCTTCGAGTCTGCTTACAGTTCTTTTGAACGGCTCTTTAAGTCGATTACCTGAATAAATTTTTTCCAAGTCAACTTCCATAGATAATATTAAATTTACGTTCCTTTCGTAGCACTCATCTACCAGTGCAATGAATCTCCTCGCTGAGTCATCATTTTCTTGACCCATTAAAGGAATATTTGACACAAAGAGTGTATGAAACTCAGTACAAATCTCAATATAATCCTTGGAACTTCTTGGCCCTTCACAAAGATCTTGAAAAGATATCCATACTGAACCTTTTGCAAGTCGGATNGTAAAAATTTTCCTACCCAAAATCTCTATATGCTTGTTTTCTTCATAATCATTATTGGTAAGTTCTGCAAAATTTTCATTTAATTCTTTTTTTCCCCCATCGTCTTTCCCAATAANAAANATTTCTAACTGTTCTAAAGTCCGTAATCTGTAGTCCTGAGATGAATTTAGTTCATANATTTCACAGTGAGANTTAATTGAATCTATAGCAGACAGGAATCTACTNCTGTGCAANCCTTCAAGATAAAGATTGTCTGGATGGGTATTTGAGGTTGCAATTAATGTTACTTGATTCTCAAAAAGTNCATTCATAAGTCTCCCCAATAACATTGCATCCCCTATATCTTCTACAAAAAATTCATCGAAACAAAGCACTTCTGTTTGGTCAGAGATATCTTTTGCAACCTTTTTAAGCGGATCTTTTTGTCCTGAATTTTTATCTAAATCTTCATGAAGAAGTTTCATAAACCTATGGAAGTGAATTCTCTTTTTTTTCTCAACTTCAAGGGTTTCGTAAAAAATATCCATTAATTGAGTTTTTCCTCTTCCAACTTCGCCTCTCANATANAGACCTTTNACTTTNTTCTTGAANAACCATGACCTTGATCTNTTTNNTAGTGTTTCGCNTAAAACATCAAGACGCTTAAGAAGNTCANATTGNGCTTGATCAAANTTTAGCTTTCCAAGCTCAATTTGNCTGGAATAAAATTCAGATGGTTTCAATTCTTAAACGAAATCAGGATTNTGTGTAAAGGTTTGAATNCTCTCATCGGCNGGTGACCAAGGGTAGGCAGTAGAACNCCAAAAGTTNGANGCAANNGTAACCCANGAAGAATCATCTAGACTACCNACCTTNATNAATTTAATCTCAGGATTTTCTTCTACNAAGGAAACCAATTGTGANCCACATTCTTTACAGAACCCTCTCGAAACGCTAGATCCTGCTGTACCCGATACGGTAAAAAATTTAAGATCCCCTTCAATTTTAAGTGAATTTGAGGGTACTAAAAGGATTGTTGCTTTACCGCTTCCTGTTATTTTTTGACAGTCTTTGCAGTGACAGTGATGAGCAGATATAGCATCTGATTGGTTAAACGAATAACTCACTTTTCCACAAAGACATCTTCCCTTTTCTAGTTCTGCATTCATATATGCTCCTTAACTACTCTTTGGTTTTCTTAACATAAGTGTGGGCGTATCTTTAATATAATTTAAATACTCAGGATCATCTCCCCATTTTTTCATGCCTCTGGCCTCTAGCATTGTTACACCACTTATTCTTGTGAGGAGAATATAAACAAAAATAGGTGAAATTAATGTTATTAGTTGCCATCCGCTAAGAACCGGCAGTGCTATGAGAGTGAGCCCAAGCCATAGAGTAATCTCACCAAAATAATTAGGATGTCTCGACCATGCCCACAAACCTGAAGTTATAAATTCTTTTTCTTTATTAGGTTGTTTTTTGAATATCCTTTTTTGTTTATCAGCAATTACTTCTATCGAGAATCCAAATATCCATAACGCTATGCCTATATAAGAAATGATTCCTATAGGAGCTGTAACATTTGAAGTGATCGCGGCCAAACCAGCAGCCATTGTTAGGAAAACCCATAATCCTCCTAAGGTCCAAGTCATGAGAAACCAATGAAATTGAGTTTTCATAACAGTAAACCTTCCATCTTTACCATCCTGTTTAACCCTCATGAACAGAAAGGTGCCTAACCTGACTGCCCAAATGACAATCATTGCACCTATTATGAGATCTCGAGGATCAACACTAGGATTAAGATAAAAGGCTACTCCTACTCCAGTTAGATAAGAGATTGATCCAGTCAAGTCAAAATAATGTTCTGTTTGGTAGATAAAAGAAGGAATGAAGATTATCCAATGTAAAACGTAGCTTATTGATGCGCAGATTGCAAAAAGTGCAACTCCATTAAAATTTACAGATCCTTCACTTCCTGCTAGTGCAATTAGCAGNCCTATAAGGATTGAAACTATTGTTGCTGGTATTGTTACTGTTCTTTTCATATTTTTCTNGTACCTCTNCCATCATTAGAAGAGACATCNGATTTTATTTCAAGGCATTTTTNTATCATGAATCTTTTGNATATTTNTCCATTAAGGACANGCCNAAACCAACACAAGGCCCTATTCCTATAACAAATAGGATAGTGCCAATACCAACTATTCCTCCCAATAGCCATCCTGATATGACAGCAGAAAATTCAATCAAAGTTCTTATCCCCGGAAGGGAAAAATTGGTGACCCTTTGTAAACCGATCATTAGACCATCTCTAGGCCCAGGTCCTAAATTACATGTTAAATAGATTCCACTGCCAATGCCCACCACTAGTATGCCAATACATGCTTGCAAGATCTNTAGTTCGAAAACNTCTGGTTTTGGTAAGTANGGAAGACTGATATCAATTGCTGAAGCGATTATNAAAGCATTAAGAATNGTTCCTATGCCAGGCACNTGTTTTAAAGGAATCCATGCAATAAGAATTGTGATACTNACNAAGAAAGTAGCAAGNCCAATAGAAATATTATATTTGAGAGAAATCCCTTGTGCTAAAACTGTCCAGGGACTCACTCCTGAGCCACTCGCTATAATTATTGCTTCTCCTACGCCAAAAAGGAAAAGTCCAAAAATTAATATAAATAAAGTTCCGAATTTTGGCTTTAAATTTAAAGGATTTTTTTCGCTCCAACTCACAGAAGGAACTTTTCTTATAGTNAATACCTTAGAAATAAAATTCATGCTTCTNAAAAAATACTATTTTAAAAGTCATTAATCTAGTTTAACCTTAATTTATGATTAACTNAGGATGCTTGATATGATCACTTTAATTCTATTAGCTTTATTGCTCACATTTATTCAACTAATGACACCGGCTATATTGAATGTAAAGAATTTAGAATTTTTAATCTCCAATCGAGAAGGCTCAGTAGACGAAGCTCCTGTAGTAGGCAGNGCNAGGAGAGCTGGATCTAATATTTTAGAGAGTNTACCCGCATTTCTTGCCTTAGCTATCCTCTCAATTGTGCTTGAAGTAGAGAATTATAATCTAGCAATGTTTTGGCTAGGTTCTAGAGTTCTTTATTACTTTACTTANATATTTGGAATTCTCTATCTGCGAACAATTCTATGGATAGTTTCTATTTTCTGTCTNTTTTCCATGGCTGTNGCTTTGTTGTAAGTCTTTGAATTACTTTCTAGAAGATAACGAGAAAATCCAATATAACGAACAAGGCTTTATCATTCGTGAGAAGCAGTTCTTGGCTGATGAAATAAATACATTTACAGAAATCCTGGAAACAACTGTTCAATTAGCACAAAAGAAATCTAAAAGTGGAGAAGAATATTTTCTCGATAAAAAAAGATTTGTTGACATAGACTGCCTTACNCTTCAATACGAATCCAAGCCACATGAAAATTGTCTTAGGGTTATTGAACCAGCACACTCGGTAAATTCTGATCTTGAAATATTATTACGGGATAAGCGTTTAACTGATCCCATTAAATCAATTTTATCTTCTGATTCACTNAGTCTATGGACAGATAAGCTCAATTTGAAAAGACCTGAAATAGGATCTGGGTTTGGCTGGCATCAAGACTCACCTTATTGGGTACATGATAGCAATGACGTTGATACACTACCTAATGTGTATATATGCCTAGACGATGCTCATAAGTCGAATGGCTGTTTTAGTGTAATTGCTAGAAGTCATACTAATGGATGCTTGCCGGGAACATCTGATGGATCCCAATTAGGTGGCTTTTATACCGATCCTCGGTCATTTGATTTAAAAAATAAAGTCGATATTGAGGCAGCAGCCGGTTCATTGATTTTTTTTAATCCTCATATTGTTCACGGTTCTTCACCAAATAAATCTAAAAATGAGAGGAGGGCATATATCGTTACGTATCAGCCTTCGGATAGAGCGATGTTGAAGTCCGGTCTTGTAAAAAATATCTGAAAGAAACTAAGAATTCTTCCTCCAAGCACCTTTTTTGATTGAAATAAATATCATCAATCCAAAGATAGCCATTGCTGCTGAAGATGATATGAAAATAGACTCTATACCCAGGTCTAGCCAATAAACAGAGATACCGCCTCCTGCACAGGCAATTATAAATCTTGCGATTGTTGCTATCGTGGGCCATTTCATGGCATTAGCGCCTTGTGATGCAAAGTATAGAGAAAGACCAATACCTTGAAATATATAAAATGGACCAACTATCTGAATATATTTTTTGGTTACTTCAAAAGCCTTAATGTCATCTGTAAAGAATTGAATCCATGCTTCAGGAAATACGGCAAGTGTTAATCCAATTAATATAGAAACGAATCCAGCTGTTGATCCGCCAAGGATTCCTACTTTTTCAGCTCTATCTATATTAAGTGCTCCGATGTTAGCGCCGACGATAGATGTCATTGCGGTACCTATACCGAATATTANAGGAATCATNAGAAATTCAACTCTNGAGCCAATGCCGTAGCCGGCGAGTGCTTCAGTTCCAAACCTTCCAACTAGACCTGTCANGACCAGAATAGTNCNAACTACCAAAAGAGGGGATAAAGATGCCGGTATGGCTACTTCAAAAATATTATCAAATAGAATTTTTCTGAGTTGGAATCGTTCTTTTCTTAAGGAAGCAGGAATAGATTTAGATCTTAGTTTGAATAAAATTACAGTAACCATCAGGGCACTGGAAATTAGCACAGCTACCGCAGCACCTGGCACACCCAATTTTGGAAAGCCAAACCATCCAAGAATAAATCCTCCTGATAATATGACCTGTATTGAAGAAGTGATAACCATCAAAGTAGCTGGAAAACGCATATTTCCCATACCCCTTAAAACGGCGCTTAAGCTTCCCGAAAGCCAAAGCAGAATGCCACCAAAAAATAAAATTGAGCAGTAAGCATAGGATTCTTGGAGGATTTCTCCTCTTCCACCTAATAAAAAAAGCAATTGTTTGCCGAACAGGAGAAATAAAATCAAAAAGCTTATCGCTCCACCTAGTGAGATAATAATTGAATGCCATATAAGCCTTTCAGCTTTTTCAATATCATCAGCCCCCATACTTCTCGCAATTGCTGAAGTTATGGCACCCCCCAATGCACCTCCAGACATAGTCTGTGTAATCATGAGAAGCGGAAAGGCCAAAGCAACCGCAGCAAGAGAGTTAGTGCCTAGCCTACTTATGAACCATACTTCTTTTAAAACAACTGATGATTGAATAAAAAAAGCGATGGTGTTCGGTGCTGACATACGAATCAACAAGGGAATGATAGGTTTAGTCAGAAACTCCTGAGTTCTATTTTCCACTAATTCTTTAGGGCTTTATTTTGTTGATTCTTTTACTAAATTTTCAGGAGTAGCCAATGATTCGAATTTATCTTTGGACTCACCAAAAATCTTCTCTGGGGAGACGGACTCAAGCTTACCTTCTTTATCATTGGGGTCTGAGAAAAAGCCTAAAACATATCCACCTTTAGAATATCCAATTAATGATCTTAATTCTGGACTGAATTTCTCAGCTACTTCCGGGGGGCATGATAAATATTGATTTTCTTCTTGTCTCAACCAGCTAGGAGCATAGTGAAGAAATACACCAAGTCTTGATTCATCAGTTGAATTCGTTCCACCTCCATGTAATACCGATCCTGTATAAATGAATACTGAGCCCGCTTTCATCTCTGCGTAGGCAATTTCATCGATCTCAGGTTGCCTATTCTTATCCCATTTATGTGAACCTGGTACTAACTGAGTTGCTCCATTCTCTTTAGTAAAATCATTGATTGCCCAGACTGTGCTGAATTGTGTTTCTATTTTTCTGGGAATATAACCACCCCAAACCCCTCTATCTCTATGGAGAATTTGGCTAGATTCTCCCGGTCCTATTTCAATAGCTGAGGTGAAATGTAGCTGATAGCTCTCGCAGTAAGGTTCCAAAAAACTAGCAGCCATTTGATTGATCATTGGATCTAAAGCAAGCTGCTGACAAGTCTCAGATCTAGCCATCAATGCACCAACCCTTTTTGTCTCAAAACCCGTAAATTGATCTTTTCCTTTACGAGTGGTTGCCAGGTATGGTTCTAAATCGTTCTTAATTGAAGCTATTTGATCAGAATCTAGATAGTCATCAATGATAACTCCTGCATCTTCATCAATTATATTCAGTATCTCTTCTATAGGCGTATCAATTGATACATGTTTTACCTCTGCCATCAAATCAGTNTAAACCAAATTGAATTAATTGAGAATGAAGATGATTTTATTAAAGTGCTAAGGAATAGATAGATAGATAGATTTTCTTTATTTANTCATAGAAAACTTGTTTGTAGCTTCAATCAGTAAATGAGTTATTTCCTTTTCAAANGCAGAGTGCCCAGAAAAGGGTGCTATTTTAAGCTCAGATTCTGGCCATCTAGAATGAAGTTCGTAAGCTGTGGTAGGAGGACAAACCACGTCGTATCTACCTTGCACAATTATAGCTGGAATATGACGGACTTTATCTACGTTATCCAGAAGTTGTTCCTCATAGTCTANAAACCCTTTATTAACAAAATAATGATTTTCAATNAGGGCAAAAGCCAGTGCAAAGTNNCTATTTACAGAGTCTTTGATCGCCTCAGGGTTGTGATTTATGTAACTTGCAGAAGCTTCCCATTTTGACCAAGCTTTAGCAGCGGACAGTTTCTTTTCTTCGTCTTCTCCGTTAAAAATTTCTCTATAAGCTTCAATTAAATCAGATCTTTTTTCTTCGGAAATTTCATTCAAAAATCCCTGCCANGCTTCAGGATAAACTTCACTNGCACCATACTGATAGAACCACTTAAGTTCTTTTTCCCTTAGCATGAAGATCCCTCTTAAAATCAATTCAGAAACATTTTCAGGATGACGCTGAGCATATGCTAATGCAAGCGTACTTCCCCAAGAACCCCCAAAAACNAGCCATTTATTAATNNCTAGTTTTTGCCTTATCGATTCAATATCTTCGANAAGATGCCAGGTCGTATTGTCTTCAAGGCAAGTATGCGGTTTNCTTTTTCCGCACCCACGCTGATCAAAAAGGACTATNCGNTATTTTTTCGGNTNAAAGAACCTTCTAGAAAAACTTCCTGCCCCTCCACCAGGACCACCATGTAAAAAGATAGCAGGTTTACCATCAGGATTACCGCATTGTTCATAATAAATTTCATGGACACCCTTCTTTATATAACCNGAGTCATAGGGTTCGATTGCTGGAAATAATTTATTTTCCTTATTAAAAAATTTCATCAATTTGTTTATAAAAGTTAATGATATCCTCNATCAAAACNGGGATTACTTCTTCAGGTAAGTTATGACCCATATCCTTATATGTNTTNAGTGTAGAGTTCGGTATGAGTTCTGCTGTTAGTTTTCCATATTTAACTGGCAAAAGAGTATCATCTTCNCCGTGAAGAACTANNGTAGGCACCGAGATATTGCTAACGATATCGGATCTATCACCNGATTCNAAGATTGCAGTAAGTTGCCTTGGCATTGCTCTAGGATAGAACCCATAATCTTGAGCGCTTTTTGNATCAACATTCTCCATATTCCTGAGGTTATCTTGATTTCTATCAGATATTTCAGAAACTCTTGGAATTNTAGGAGAGGACATAAGNGATACTAAACTANTGGTTCTATCTGGATATTTAGAAGCAATTATTTGAGCGATCATCCCACCCATTGATGCTCCTATNATATGAGCTTTATCAACTTCAAGGTGGTCTAACAANGCGACTCCATCATCTGCCATATCTTCTAAAGTATACGGAGCACCGAAACCAATTCCTAATGAGTAAAGAAAGTACTTCCAATAAAGATTAGGCTTTCCAAGCTTATCTAACTTTTCTGAGTTACCNGTNTCTCTNTTATCAAATAAAATTACTCTGTATCCGTCTTCAATGAGACCATTGACCATCCTTTCTCCCCAAA
The DNA here is from genome assembly GCA_002707915.1 of Gammaproteobacteria bacterium. Lineage (GTDB taxonomy): Bacteria > Pseudomonadota > Gammaproteobacteria > Magnimaribacterales > Magnimaribacteraceae > Magnimaribacter. Next base: position 2,692 of record PAOE01000032.1, on the reverse strand, counting down.
CTTTATGAGATGCTATGAGACCCATTATCATTAAAACAGGAGGATTATCTTCCTCTCCAGCAGNTACATAAGCGATAGAAATACCATTAATCNTTGCANTAGATGTTTCTTGATCTGTTGAATAATTAGATTGAACAAAAAAAGAAATAAATGAGATTAGATATATGAGTAAAGTTTTTTTAGTCATTTTTTTCTAATTGATCGAATTCCCTTTTTTTTCTGTAAATATAAATTATTTCGGGTATGCCAAGTAAATTAAAAACCAGAAAAAATAAAAATGTTTTCTTCTCGTTTAATTTTGAAGCTATCCAGCATGCNTGATAGGTCCAAAAAATNTCCCAAATAGTCAGTATGACAATCAAAATAATCCACATTCAATTTCTTTCCTAACTATTTCTGAAGATGAAGTGTTTTAGCCAAATGTATAAGAATTTCCTTTTCCTTTTTAAGAAGCTGATTTTCGTCTGTATCCCAGCCCTTTTTTTTGATGATCTTGACTAATTCTTGTTTAGTCAATTTACGGTAAGCTGCATCTTCNAGATCTCCTGTGAATTGAACTACATTTTTACTTTTCATCTTNAAGACTTTTTTTCATTGACCTAAAGAAAGGCTAGAACCTATAAAANCTGCCTTTAATAACCANTTATCATTTTTATAAACCANTAAATATATAGCATCGGTTGTTGATAGTGCCTCANCCTTAGNATTGAATCTTGAGAAATTAATTTCTACCATTGCAGATACCTCATCAGAATAAATCAATTCTGAGTCATTAATCTTAGAATAAGCCCAACCTTCCTTGCGTAACCCTTCAAAGTTTACTGAGTCTCCATATTTTTCCGAAACAGTTTTATTATTTCCTATTAAAAAAACGAAAGGGGAATCTGAAGCATTGTTTAGGGCATCTTTATCTGAATTATTAAAATAATCAAAGTATTCATTTACAGCCTGCTCAGGATTTTGTGCCCATAACCCACCAGAAACTAATAAGACGAGTAAAGGGATAGTAAGATTTTTCATATATTCTCAATTTAATTTATTTTTATCATGTATTTCCCAGAATGTGTCTGCATGAAGGAAAGTATCATTTGCGTAATCTCTAATTTCTTTGAAGTTCATATCCACAGCTTCAAATACTTGTTGCCATTTTGCTTGTTCGCCTTCAAATGCAGTATCCAGTGTTTTTTTTATTTGATTAATTTGCTCTTCAAGCGATTCTATCCTTATATTTAGTTCTTCTATTTCTTTTTCTTTCATATCTCACTCTCATTGCATTGATAAATTTCCCTAGATCTTTGATAGTCAAAAGTAAGTTTCAAATTTCCTCTATTCAATACAACGAAATCTGAATTATCTCTTACCGAAAAGGATGTTGGAGTAGTGCCAATGTTTTTATAATTTTTCCCTCCAAAAGTCATACTATTTGTTTCAAAATCTACCTCTACTTCAGTATCAGGGTCTCCATATAAACATTTATTATTTGAAGATTCTGATTCTATACATTTGCAAGATAGAGTTATTTTTGATGGAATTGAAGTTTCACTGCAGCTAAAAGCTACAAGCAAAGCGACAAGAATGATCACAGAGTTTCTCATCAACCTAAATGATAAGATCTCTGAATGCTACCAGACCAATAGGCAGTATCATTCCAAACACATAGCCCCAAAAAATAATCATTCTTGCATCTATTCCATTTAAATCTTTAGGTCTTTCCCAGTCCTCAACAAAAAGGTATTTTGTAAAAAATAACGGGATTAGTGTTATGACAAAGACAATTAAAGCAGGGTAATACATATTAAATATCGTTATATAGAAAGCCAAATCATAGAGATAACAAATATTACTACACAGAGTAAAAATATTAGTGGAGCTTTCATGTTTTTTGAGCCTTATATCTCAAGGAACTCTATTTTTTGAGAAGGACTTTTTACTTAAGCAGCTAACCAATTTCGTAACCATATCTATCTTTCATAGTATTAAAAAATTCTTCATCATCAAGAATTTTCCCATCAGAAACCCAAGTTTCAGGACCATATTTGTGGTAAACATCAACATTATCTACAGCATCTTTATCCAGAAGGTAGTGTAATTTGGGATCATCTGTTGTCACAAAATCAACAATACATTTAGCAATTACCTCTGGACCACAACCCAACTCAGTCAGTCCTTTTGTGACTTGTCTTATCATTCTTCCCTGAAATATAGAGTAATTTTCTTCATCCTGAGGAATAGAATTTCCTTTCCCGAAAATTGGCGTAATAACAGTTCCAGGTTCTATTAGTGTTACGCGAATATTAAATTGAGAAAGCTCATGGGCCATACTCTCTGATAATCCATTAAGAGCATACTTTGTAGCACAGTAATGACTCATCAAAGCAAAAGGGCGCCTTCCTGCTTGAGAAGATACATTTATGATTGCTCCAGATTTCTTTAAGCGCATTGAAGAGATAACTTTTTTCATCATTCTGAGAGCTCCAAAATAATTTGTCTCCATTAGAAGTTTTGCAAATTCCATTTCTGCGTTTTCAACAGATCCAGATCCTCCTACGCCAGCGTTGTTAACCAAAACATCGATCTCAAATTCACTTAATTCATCAAAAAGTTTATCAACAGATTGTTGATCACAGACATCAAGTTCTTTGAGAAACACATTTTCTTTTCTTCCAAGCTCAATTAACTCATCGGATGATTC
>PAOE01000031.1 GCA_002707915.1 Gammaproteobacteria bacterium | reverse complement strand
AGAAATCAATAACGCAGACAACGATCAAATAAAGGTTCAGATCTACAATACTCCATGACAATATCTCTTGAGGACGCAGTTAGGGGTGTGACAGAAAAGATCGCTATAACTTGCCTCGATACTTGTTCATCTTGTGGAGGAACAGGGGCAGAAGAGCATAGTAAGCTGATGACTTGTGATGCATGTGGAGGGACTGGCCAAGTAAGAATGCAACAAGGTTTTTTCTCAGTTGCACAGACTTGCAGAAAATGTGGTGGCTCAGGCCAAATTATCAGCCATCCTTGCAAGACATGTGGGGGTCAAGGTAGGGTAGAAAAACGCAAGACTTTATCTGTAAAAATACCCGCAGGGGTCGATACAGGAGACAGAATTAGGCTTTCCGGAGAAGGTGAGGCAGGATTAAATGGAGGTCCTTCAGGCGATTTATTTGTTCAAATTAAAGTTTTAGCGCATGATGTTTTCGAGAGAGATGGTAAGCACCTTTACTGTGAGGCACCTATTAGTTTCGTTGATGCTTCTCTTGGAGGCGAAATACAAATACCCACACTTGAAGGTAAAGTTAAAATAAAGATTCCCGAAGGTACTCAAACAGGGAAATTATTTAGACTTAGAGGAAAAGGTATAAAACCTGTAAGGGGAGGCTCTACTGGTGATCTTTTATGTAGAGCTGTAATTGAAACTCCCCAAAATTTAAGTAAGCAACAAAAAGAGCTTTTGAAAGAATTTAATAAATCAATATCAGGAAATTCAAAACAAAATCCATTAAAAGAAGAATGGTTTTCTAAGGTAAAATCTTTTTTTGATAATTAAAGTTGATTTTGTGAATATTTTTATATCAGGCATAACTGGCAAAGTTGGAAAATTAATTGCCGCAGCACTATTAGTTGATAAAAGCCTTAAGTTGGTTGGTGGCAGTTGTAGCGAAAAAAACATCAACTTAGGAAAAGACATTGCTTTATTAGTTGGAAAAGAAAATATTGGAATTAACATTACGCACAATATTCCAAAAGAATTAAAAATTGATGCCATTATAGATTTCTCATCGCCAGATGGATCAGTTTTGATGCTTCAGGAGGCAATCAAAAGGCAAATACCTATCTTAATTGGTACAACTGGCTTTAACGAGGATCAGTTAGAAACAATTAAAAATTCAGGGCAAAAAATTCCAGTTCTTTTCGCTCCCAATACTAGCCAAGGGATAGCATTATTAAAGGAAATACTGCTAAAAAATAAAGATTCTTTCACTGACGTCAAAAGTCTTCATTTAGAAGAAACACATCATGCCGAAAAGAAAGATTCACCTTCAGGAACTGCGTTGGACTTGCAAAGGATTGTAGAAGAGATCTTTCCCAATACTTCAGTGTCCATTGAAAGCATAAGAAACGGAAACAATCCAGGTGAACATAAACTTATTTTCTCTTTTGAAAGCGAAGATCTACAAATAACTCATAAAGCCAAAGATAGAAATCTCTTCACGTTGGGAGCTTTGAAGGGAATAAAATGGCTTTCGAATAAAGATCCAGGTCTTTACTCTATGCAAGATATCTATTCTTGAATTAAGGAATTTATGGTATAAAACGCATCCTGAGATTTGTTTCTCAAGGAAACACATGTAACTGTTTCAGATCTATGGTGCTAAAAATTGCTCATTTTTAGTCAGTTCTGTAAGTTAATGGAAGTATAACCAGAAAAATGTAATGTTTTTCGATAATTAAGGAAGAGCACATGGCTGATATTACGCTAGAGGAAATGCTACAAGCAGGTGTCCACTTCGGACATCAAACCAAATATTGGAACCCAAAAATGGAGAATCACATTTTTGGGGTTCGAGATAAAATTCATATCATAAACTTAGAACATACGGTCGAAATGATTAAGCCGGCCATGAAGTTTATAGAAAGTGTTGCAGCAAAGAATAATAAAATCCTTTTTGTTGGAACAAAAAGAACTGCCACAGATATTATAAAGAACGAAGCAATAAGGTGTTCCATGCCCTATGTTAATGAGAGATGGCTTGGAGGTATGCTTACTAACTATAAAACCATTAGGTCTTCTATTACAAGATTAGAGAATTTACTAAGACAAAAAGAGGATGGAACCTTTAATAAGCTCACAAAAAAGGAAGGCTTAAAAATACAAAGAGACATAGATAGATTGCAAAAATCAATCGGAGGCGTCACAGAAATGGGCGGATTGCCGGATGCTTTGTTCATAATTGATGTAAAAAGAGAGGCGATAGCAGTTTCCGAGGCAAGTAAGATGGGAATACCAATAATTGGTATAGTTGATTCAAACAGTAATCCTGAAGGAATTGACTATGTTATTCCAGGTAATGATGATTCTATAAGGTCAATAGCTCTATTTACAGAGGCTGTCGCTGACGCATGTCTTAAGGGTTCTGAAGCTGCTACTGGGCTTAAGCAAGAAGAACCTCAATCTGGTCCTGCAATTGTTAGAAAAGTTGAATCATCTCAAGCCGAAGAAAGTTCTAAAGAAGATGACGACATAAAAGAAGACCCAGTCGAAGATCAAGTAGAAGTTGACGAGGAAGTTGCGGCGAGTCTAGAAGATGAAAATCCTGATGAAAAAAAAGATGATTCTAAGGAGTAATTATGAGTAATATTTCTGCAGCACAAGTTAAGGAACTAAGAGAGAAAACTGGTCTAGGTTTAATGGATTGCAAAAAAGCTCTTGAGGATGCTGAAGGCAACATGGATAAAGCCATAGAAGAGTTAAGGAAAACAAGCGGAGTCAAGGCAAGTAAGAAAGCTGGCAGATCTGCTGCTGATGGTTTGATTGCTATTAAGAATATTGAAGATCAAATCTTCATGATAGAGGTGAACTGCGAAACTGATTTTGTTGCGCGAGATGACTCTTTTGTTGAATTTACTTCTCAGACACTCAAATCCTTTTCAGAAAACCCAGAAAAAACTCTCCAAGAACTAATGGACGACGGAATCGAAGATAACAGAGAGAAGATAGTACAAAAGCTTGGAGAAAATATAGTAGTTAGAAGAGTAGCAATGACCGAGAGCTCAACAATAACTGGTTCTTACTTGCATAGTAATAACAAGATAGGTTGTATCGTTTCTTTGGAAGGTGGAAGTCATGATTTAGCCATTGATATTGCAATGCACGCTGCTGCTACAGATCCTATGGCTGTTTCGCCGGCTGATATTCCTTCCGAGTTAGTGGAAAAGGAACGGGAGATCTATAAGGCACAATCAGAAGACTCAGGCAAACCTCCAGAGATCATTGAAAAGATGATCGAAGGTAAAGTATCTAAGTTTCTTGCAGAAGTTAGTTTAACTGAACAAGATTTTGTGAAAGACCCTAACACAAAAATAAATCAACTCCTTAAAGAGAACAGTGCTAGTATNCTTAATTTCANGAGGTTCGAAGTAGGGGAAGGAATAGAAGTTGAAAANNTTGATTTTGCTNCTGAGGTGATGTCTCAAATTGAAGGTTAAATGTTAAACGAGATTGTAGAAGATGCTAAATCTGGTATGGAAAAGAGTCTNAGNGCTCTGGACGTTGCTTTTAAAAAAATTAGAACAGGCAGAGCAACACCATCTTTACTGGAGAGCATACGTGTAGATTATTACGAGAAGCTTACGCCTTTATCTCAAGTGGCCAGTATTAATATAGAGGATGCAAAAACTCTAGCAATAGTACCTTGGGAGAAAGGTCTTGTTCAGCAAATAGAAAGAGCTATTTCTGAATCAGATCTGGGATTGAATCCAGCTACTTCTGGTGACACTATAAGAGTAATCNTGCCGGATCTCACTGAGGAAACGAGACGGGATTTCATCAAAAAGGCAAAAGGAGAAGCTGAAAATACCAAGATATCAATTCGCAATGTCAGACGTGAGGGAAATTCACAACTAAAGGAGTTTTTGAAAGAAAAAGAGATATCTGAAGATGAAGAACGCCAAGGAGAGGAACTTATTCAGAAATTAACCGACTCGTATGTAGAAAAAGTTGATCTAGCACTGGAAGCTAAAGAAAAAGATCTATTAGATTTCTAATAATTCCTATGGAAGGTATCCAGCCTGCAACATTGCCAAATCATGTAGCGATTATCATGGATGGCAATAANAGATGGGCCTCTGAGAGAGAACTTCCTGGAGTNTCAGGCCATAAAAAAGGGGTTGAAAGGGCTCGAGAGGCTGTAGAATTTTCTGTAAAAAAAGGAATATCAGTTCTCACCCTATTTGCTTTTAGTAGCGAAAATTGGGGGCGTTCAGCTGACGAAGTTAATTTATTAATGAAATTGCTCTATACAGCTCTTCATGAAGAAGTTCCCAATCTTATCAAAAATTCTGTTCAATTAAATTTCATAGGTGATCTNTCTCAGTTCGACAAAGATCTCATNGAACAAATGAGGAATTCAGAGNATCTAACTCGNTGTAAAAAAGGNGACAAAAAACTTGATTTANTTGTTGCTGCAAGTTANGGAGGAAGATGGGACATAGTAAATGCAGTTAATGAGATACAAAAATCCAACCAAAAAAAAATTATAACTGAAGAAATATTCAACTCTTATTTATCTACGGCTTCATTTCCATATCCAGACTTGTGTATTAGAACAGGTCATGAAAAAAGGATAAGTAATTTCTTGTTATGGCAACTTGCTTATTCAGAGTTATATTTTCCAGACTTACTTTGGCCAGATTTTGATGACANTCAATTTGAACAAGCTATAAATGAATACGCGNAAAGGACAAGAAGATTTGGGGATAAATCAAATTTTAAAATNTAAATGTTAAAACAGAGAATTATCAGTGGTTTAATCCTAGCTTTTANTTTGACTGCTCTTATTTTTTCTATTGGAGATGTTTANTTATCTTATTTTGTAGGAATAATTGCATCCGTTTCCCTTTGGGAGTATCTNAAGGTGAGATTTTCNAATCTCATTACTCTTACAATTTTAGNCGCATTTGTATTTTGTATGTACCTCTCAAATATTCTTTTTTTCAATATATTGTTTTTGATTCTTGGAGCAATCACTATATTCATTTCCGCATTCCTTATAATCAGTTTTCCNTTAAATAAGAATTTTCTAAGAAATCCAATATTTTGGGTACTATCTGGTTTAACCCTTCATTTAGCTTTTTTCGCCTCTATTTTTTATTTGCTTTTCCATGGAGAGAATATTCTTGACGGATATACATTTAACAAAAGAACTTTAATTATTTTTATAATTTTGATAAGTGTTTTGATGGACTCTATAGCCTATTTTGCTGGTAAAAAATTTGGAAAAAGACCTTTTATGTCCAATGTGAGTCCTAATAAGACTCTAGAGGGTTTTGTAANTGCGATATTAATNTCTCCTCTGTTATTAAGTTTGGCTGCAAATAATTTTTTCAACATATCCTTTTCCTTGGCTCTTCTAATTCTTTTATGTGTATCATTTTTGTCAGTCTTGGGTGATGCTCATGCCAGTATGATAAAGAGAGTTGTAGAAATAAAAGATTTTTCTAATTTGATACCTGGACATGGAGGACTTTATGACCGACTCGATAGTCACATANTTGTTTTTCCTTCATTTGTTTTCATGCTTTATTTGATTTGAAAATGAAAAATGTAGCAATTTTAGGTTCAACCGGTTCAGTCGGCTCTTCTAGTCTTGAAGTTCTGAGAGCAAATAAAAATGAATTCGAGGTTAAATTATTAGTCGCGAATAAAAATTATGAGTCTTTAATAAAACAATATAGAGAGTTCAGACCTAGTTACATTTATCTTCATGATAAAAAAGCGAGACAAGAACTCCTATCTACTTTAGATAAATCTGAGTTAGGNAGTTCACTCATTACAGGAGAAGATGAATTAAATCACCTACTTTCTTCTGATGAATTAGACATAGTTGTGGCAGCCATTGTTGGNATTGCAGGTTTGAATTCTGTAACTAATGCAGTTAAGAGTGGAAAGCATATCTTGCTNGCAAATAAGGAGTCTTATATCGTTGCAGGTGAAATTTTAAATAAGCTCTCGAATGAATCTGGAGCTACTATTTTTCCAATAGACAGTGAACACAGTGCAATTCATCAGTGTCTATCAGGGATTAAGGANCAGAAATCTATCTCAAAACTTATACTTACTGGATCTGGTGGNCCATTTTTAGATAGAGATATAAATACTTTTAATGAAATTACTCCTGAAGAGGCTATATCTCATCCGGTTTGGAACATGGGACCGAAAATATCTGTTGATTCTTCTACAATGATGAATAAATGCCTCGAGATAATTGANGCAAGGTGGTTATTTAACAATAAAAACATAGAAGTTTTAATTCATCCCGAAGGAATTGTTCATTCCTTAGTTGAATTNGTAGATAAGTCTTTAGTAGCTCAGCTTTCGGTGCCTGATATGAAAATTCCCATAGCGTATGGATTGGGTTATCCTTCAAAGATAGATTCTGCAGCTTCGTCTTTAAACTTTGAAACCTTTTCTAATTTATCTTTTCGGCATCCTGATTTCCATAAGTTCCCCTCACTTAATTTGGCAAGACAATGTATTGAAGAAGGAGGAAATAGCCCGATTGTGATAAATGCGGTAAATGAAGTGTCCGTTGATGCCTTTTTAAAGGGTAAAATAGGCTATTTAGACATATATAATCTCATCTCGGAAATTCTGGATAAAACAGATATAAAAGTTGTCAAAAAAGTAGAAGATATTTTTGAACAAGATAAGCAATCAAGAGCAATGGCTATGGAGCTGATAGGAACTTATTAAATGGACATATTATTCATCATAGTTTCTTTTATAGTGCTCATAACTATAATCGTAGGAATTCATGAATTAGGGCACTTTTTAACTGCTCGNTTTTTCAAAATTCATGTTCTTAAATTTAAGATTGGATTTGGAAAAGAAATTTTTTCCTTTCAAGATAAACATAACTGTTCTTATTCTTTTGGAGTATTGCCGTTAGGTGGTTATGTACAAATGTTAGGTGAAAGCAATCCAGTCCAAGAAGATTCTAGCCCCAACTTTTCTGATAAAAAATCATACTTAGATGCGTCTCCGGGCGAGAGGGCAGCAGTCACAGTAGCTGGTCCTTTGGCTAATTTCATTTTAGCTGGTTTTGTTTATTCTTATCTTGCTTTAGTAGGAACAACTCAATTATCTTCTTATATCGGTGACGTAGNTCCTGGGAGCCTTGTTGAAGAGGCTGGATTAATTTCGGGTGATAGAATCATTGAGGTTGATCAGGATCGAATTGATATATTCAATGATATTAACTTAACCTTATCAAAACGAATCGGAGACACCGGAACNATCAATATTAAATTCCTGCGAGAGGGAATAGAGAGAAATACAGTAGTCTCNATTTCTGAATGGCTGGAAGATGATGAGCAGAAATCACCAAGTGCTGCTCTGGGAATGCTACCATTTATGCCTCCCCTCGTGGGACAACTGCAGGAGGATGGCCCGGCATATAAATATGGGCTCATGCAAGGTGATCTGATCCAAGCNGTAAATAATGAGAAAATAGTTACATGGCAAGATTTGTCAAAAAACCTTAACGCACTNCCTGATCAGCTCATAGAACTNATGGTTTTGCGTGAAGGAGAGCNGATNAATCTTGTTCTTGAGTCATCTAGTTANATTGATGATGAAGGNCAAAAAAAAGGAAGAATCGGNATANTAGCTTCGAGAGATTTAAATCAATGGCCCAGTCAATTCACTGTAGAAAAAAAAGAAAATATTTTTTCCGCCTTTTTTGTAGGTATTCAAGATACTTACAAATATACACTTCTTATAATTACATCTATTGGAAAAATGATCAGTGGATCAATATCTGCTGATAACCTAGGTGGACCCATACAGATCTCGGTATTGGCTGGGTCAGCTGCTAAAGCAGGTTATATAACCTTTTTATCGATGATAGCCCTATTGAGTATTAATTTGGGCTTACTAAACTTACTGCCCATACCGATATTAGACGGTGGACAATTATTAATGATCGCAATTGAGAAATTAAAGGGTTCTCCAGTTTCTGATATAGCCCTAGAATATTCCATGAGAGTAGGGATAATATTGGTGGTAAGTTTAATGATCTTTGCTTTTGCTAATGATATAGCGAGATTAATATAAACATGAAACAACTTATAAAATTTTGCTTAATATCGGTATTTATTTCCGCTTTTAGCGGTCATACTCTAAGTTCATCTGAAGAATGGGTTATAAATGATATAAGAATAAGCGGTTTACAGCGAGTCTCGGCAGGAAGTGTATTCAATGTTATGCCAATATCAGTGGGCGACACTGTTGATGAGTATGATCTTCAATCCACAGCCAAAACCATTTTCAAAACAGGTCAGTTTGATGATATTCAATTAGGCAGAGAAGCGAATACTTTAATAATTAGCCTTGTGGAAAGACCTTCAATTGCATCCATAGAGTTGGATGGTAATAAAGCTTTGAAAACTGAAGACCTTCTTAAGGGCTTGGATGATGCAGGATTATCTGAGGGCCAAGTTTTTAAAAGGTCTATTATNAACAGCTTGGCAATAGAAATTCAGCGTCAATATGTCTCTCAAGGAAGGTATGGTGCAAAAGTTGATGTTTCTACAGAAGATGAACCACGAAATAGAGTTTCTCTTTTTATTGATATAGATGAAGGAGAAGTGGCTGAGATTAAAAGTATAAATATCATAGGGAATAACTCTTTTGCTGAAGAGGATATAAAAAGAGAATTTGAGCTAAAAACAGGTGGCTGGTTTTCTTTTTTTACTAGCGACAATAGATACTCNAGAGAAAAATTACAGGGAGATATCGAATCACTTGAATCCTACTACAAAAACAGAGGTTACGTTGAATACAATCTTAANAGCTCTCAGGTAAGTGTTTCATCGGATAAAACTGGNGTATTTATTACATTAAATATCTCTGAAGGAACCACTTACGATGTGAATGAATTGAAAATTGTAGGTGATTTGCCCATTGAAGAAGATATNCTTAAATCGCTAATTTTGATNAAGNCCGGAGAGAGGTTTAATCAATTTTTAGTNACTGAAACTGAAGAAATTTTTAAGAATATTCTTGGTAATGAAGGATACAGTTTTGCAGAAGTTAGAGGAGTNCCTGATATTAATGNAGAAACAGGTGAGGTTGATCTTACCTTCTATGTNGACCCTCAACAGAGGACTTATGTNAGACGCATAATTTTCAAAGGAAATAAGAGAACACATGATGTGGTTTTGAGAAGGGAGATGAGGCAAATGGAAGGCGCATGGGCCTCTAATAACCTCATTGAAAATTCTAAATTGAGATTAGAAAGGTTGGGCTTCTTNAAAGAGGTNGAGTCAGAAACTATTCCTGTGCCGGGTGTTAATGACCAAATTGATGTTGAATTTTCTGTAGAAGAAGAATTTTCTGGTTCAATAGGAGGTAGTTTAGGTTATGGTGCATACGGATTAGTACTTGGNNTAAATTACAATGAAAACAATGCTTTTGGAACTGGAAGAGCTATTGGTATAGGAATAAATGATAGTACATGGCAAAGAAGTTATTCATTTAGTTATGGAGAACCCTATTTCAATATTGATGGAGTGAGTAGAGGTTATAGTGCTTATTTCAGGGAATCCGATTATGGGCAATTTAACATTGCCAGTTATACTTCCGATTCTTTTGGGGCAGGTATTCAATTTGGTTTACCTATCAGCGATATAGAAAGAATTGGGCTTAATTTGAACTATGACAACACAAGTATAGATACAGGCTCAACACCAGCTTCGCAGATATTAGCTTTCACACAATCTGAGGGTACAAAGTTTGAAGTATTTAAAACACAATTTATTTGGTCCAAGGTAACCCTNAATAGAGGTCTTTTCCCAACAGCNGGNCAGTCNCAGTCTTTTGCTTTACAAGTAGCCNTNCCAGGNAGTTCATTGACATACTCAAAACTNACNTANAGGCATAAATACTTTAAACCAATTTTTGATGGAAGNTTTGTATTAGGATTTAGAGGAGAAATAGGTGCNCTAGAGCCATATGGTGATACTGAAGTTGCTCCCTTTTTTGAGCACTATTATGCGGGCGNAATAAGTTCCGTTAGAGGTTTTAAACAAAATACTCTGGGCCCTCGAGCTATTCCATCCCAATTTTATTTGGATAATGAAGGTAATCCAATAACNGGTGATGATGGAAATCCTATATTAAACCCTTATTCTTATTACAGNGATGATAGATCCATTGGGGGNGCTTATTTGATTGAAGGTGGTTTTGATTTTATTTTCAAATTACCTTTTATTGAAGATCAAAGATCAATGAGAAGTTCATTNTTTGTGGACATAGGNAATGTATTNTCAAAGGATTGNGGTATTGATCAGTCNAANATAAATTGCAGTGAGNTAGATCTTGGNGAATTACGTTATTCATATGGCGTTGGTGTCACTTGGATNACTCAACTTGGCCCTATGTCNNTAGCAATAGCTGCNCCATCTAATGAGGGACCTTTAGATGAAACTGAGAGTTTCCAATTCGAAATAGGCACACAATTTTAAATTGTCTATAAAACTACTAAAATTAAGCACAAAACTGTAGAATTCACCGACCGGACACTTAATGGGAAGAAATATGAAACTTTTTAAAACATTTTTTATTACCTTTATGGCTTCAATTCTAGCCTTAGGAATCAGCTCTGCTGAGTTAAATATAGCTACACTTGATCCTCAAGCTGCTTTATTCAGTACAAATATAGCCAAGAAAGAATTAGAAGAGTTAGAAAATTCTGATGAGTGGAAGGAAGTCGTAGAGGAACTGCAAGCAAAAGCATCAGAAGCAAGAGAAATACAAGAAAAAACCCAAAAAGATGGCCCCACTATGTCTGATGAAGAAAAGCAAGAAGCTGCTCAAAAATTCCAGTCTCTACAACAAGATATTAATTTTTTAAGAGAAAAAACAAATCAATTCAGAAATCAAACTTTACAACTTATTTCTCAAGAGCAAGCTGAAAAGTTTCAAGTCATTGTAACTGAACTTATTCGTGCAAAAGGGATTACCTTGCTTATAAATAGTGGAGGTCAACAGCAAACACTTCTGCATGCAGACCAAAGTTACGATATAACTCAAGAAGTTATCGATGCTATGAATGAAAAAGAGGACTAGCCTCTTGTGTCTCCTATTAAAAGCTTTAAGTTATCCGAACTTGCTGAAATATTAGGCGCCGAACTTGCTGGTGATCCAAACAAAGAGATATCAGGAATNAGTTCCCTNTCGTCTGCANCAGATGNAGAAATATCTTTTATTGCTAGAGAGTCATTCATAGNGCAACTCGAAAACACTGCTGCTGGNGCAGTAATTTGTAATAAAAGCCTTTCAAATAACTATTCNGGAAATAAGATCATCGGTGAAAACCCNTACTTGCTATATGCAAAATGTACANANTTATTTAAGGCAAAACCTGCTNTTAGTAAGGGAATTTCTAAATTGGCTTCTGTGCAGGATTCTTGCTCAATTTCAACTACTGCGTCAATTAGCCAATTTGTAACTCTCNCCGATGGAGTATGTATTGAAGATGACGTAATTGTAATGCCCGGTGTATACATAGGACAAAATACTAAAATATCCAGAGGAACAATCCTGTACCCTAATGTCTCAATTTACAATGATGTTGATATCGGACAAAACTGCATAATCCATTCNGGAGTTGTTATTGGATCTGACGGCTTGGGTTTTGCAAAAGATNCAGAGAAATGGATAAAAATCGAACATCTCGGAAAAGTTATAATTGGTTCAGATGTTGAGATAGGATCTAATTCAACAATTGATAGAGGCTCTGTAGGCAATACAACAATTTGTGATAACGTAAAAATCGATAACCAAGTTCATATAGCTCATAATGTGTATATTGGCGAAGGCACAGCCATTGCAGGTAATAGTGCCATTGCAGGGAGTACGAAAATAGGAAAAAATTGCACTCTAGCNGGATGTTCAGCTATTGTTGATAATATTGAAATAACAAACGAAGTTCATATAACTGCCATGTCTCTCATAACAAAATCTATTACCGAAAGCGGTATATTTTCATCTGGAACTCCATTTATGAAAAATAGGGATTGGAAAAAGAATGCTGTAGCTTTTAAGAAGTTACATAATTTGGCAAAAAAATCATGAAAGTAGAAATTAATATCGAAGAAATACAAGAATTCTTNCCTCACCGNTATCCGATGCTTTTAGTGGATAGAGTAACTGAATTGGTTTTAGGCGAGTCTATAAAAGCTTATAAAAATATCACCACAAACGAACCCTTCTTTACTGGACATTTTCCTGGAAAGCAGGTGATGCCGGGAGTTTTAATAGTGGAAGCTATGGCACAAGCTTCAGGAATACTTGGGTTCAAAACAATGGATAAAAAACCAGAGGATGGTTCTATATATTATTTTGTAGGCGCTGATGACCTTCGTTTTAAAAGGCCTGCTGTTCCCGGTGATAAATTAATTCTCAATTCAAAAGTTATCACAAATAGAAAAGGAATTTGGAAATTCGACTGCTGCGCAACAGTAGAAGAGGATTTAGTTGCGAAAGCTACTATACTCTGCGCAGATAGACCAAAATAGAAATGATTCATCCTTCTTCAATTATTGATCCAACAGCAATTATTGCCAAAAATGTAGAAATCGGACCTTTTTGTCTTATCGGTCCTGATGTTGAGATTGGAGAGGGGTCAAAGATAGAGTCACATGTAATTTTGAAAGGTCCTATGANNCTTGGAAAGAGAAATCATGTATTTCAATTTTCTACACTTGGAGATGGCAGTCCTGACAAGAAATACAAGAATGAGCCTACAACNCTAGTTATAGGTGATGACAATATAATNAGAGAAGGTGTGACTATTCATAGAGGTACAATNCAAGATAGAGGCGAAACNCTCATCGGTGATAGAAATTTGATCATGGCATATTCACATATCGCTCATGATTGTGTTTTAGGAAATGATATTGTCCTAACAAATCAAGCGGCCTTAGCAGGCTCTGTCAANGTTGGTGATGGAGCAATTTTAGGAGGATATGCCATTGTGCACCAATTTTGTTCCTTAGGAAGTTATAGTTTTTGTGCAATGGGAAGNGCNGTTAACAAAGATATTCCTGCATATGTNAAAGTGCGAGGNAATCCTGCAAAGCCATTTGGTATTAATGTCACTGGAATAAAAAGACTAGGTTATTCTAAAGAAANAATTGAAGATCTAAGGTCAGCTTACCGGTCTGTTTATCGCAAGAAACTCACTGTTGAAGAGGCTATCGAAGAACTTGAAGATCTTCGCAANAAATCTACTGAGGTTGAGTTATTCCTTAATTCCATTGAAACTTCTNCGAGAGGCATATCTCGTTAATGTTGGCCAGCAACAGTAAAAAGCCATTAAAAATTGCCATTGTAGCTGGCGAGGTATCCGGAGATGTTCTTGGTTCTAAGCTAATGGAGTCTATAAGGTGCCTCGACTCTAGTGTTGAATTTATAGGTGTGGGTGGTTCCAAAATGACTCTNCAAGGAATGGATTCATTTTTTGTGATGGATGAGATATCAGTCATGGGTATCNTTGAACCTCTGCTTAAATTAAGAAAGTTATTAAGATTAAGAAAAGAACTAAAAAATTTTTTAGTAGATGAAAGTCCTGACTTATTCATAGGAATAGATTCTCCTGATTTTAATATACCNNTTGCTAAGTTTCTNAAAAAAAGAAATATTCGCACTATCCAATATGTAAGTCCCTCAGTATGGGCATGGAGAAAAGGACGGATCAAATCAATGGAGAAAGCAATTGATGCTGTATTTACTTTATTTCCTTTTGAGAAAAATGCTTATTCCAAGTCAGCAATTGACGCTTTCTATATCGGTCATCCTCTGTCTTATGAGATATCTCTGACAAGAGAAGANATGCACTCTAAGGAAGTAAACTCTGTAGCATTATTACCGGGTAGTAGAAGATCAGAAATTATTTCTTTNGGAGATCAAATGATAAGTGTTGCCAAAGCTTTAACTAAAATNAATTCTCGATATAAGTTTTACTTGCCATTATCTGATCGAAGTCATCTTGAGTTATTTAATGAAGACTTTGGCGATAATATATATGTTAGTTTTGGTGACTCACAAAAAGTTCTTAAAAGGTCAAGCTTAGCCTTAATTACATCAGGCACAGCGACTTTAGAATCTGTTCTTTCTTATACACCTTGCGTGACTTTATATAAGACTAATTGGCTATCTTATTTATTAATCAAGCCATTATTAAAAATAGAGTCTTTTGCCTTACCAAATTTAATTATTGGGGAGAAGATAATGCCAGAACTACTTCAAGGAGAGGTTTCATTGGAGAATATTATTAGCGCGATGCAATTTATAGAAGAAAAGGGTCTCAAATTTTATGAAGAGAAATTTAACAGTATCTCGAATCATCTTAGGGCAGGTGGCCCTGANAAAGCTGCNAAAGAAATATTGGCTTTGCTGAATTGATAGTTGCAGGAGTTGACGAAGCTGGGAGAGGGCCATTAGCAGGTCCTGTTTTTGCAGCAGCAGTTATTTTATCTGATGATAAAGAAATATTTGGTCTAAACGATTCTAAAAAACTTTCATCAAAAAAAAGAGAAATACTTGCAGATAAAATTAAAAGAAATTGTTTAGCGTGGTCAATATCTCAATGTTCTGCTGAGGAAATTGATAAATTAAACATACTTAATGCATCTCTACTAGCAATGAAAAGGTCAATAGAAGATTTAATCCTTACTCCAGACTTGGTTCTCATTGATGGTATTCATGCACCTAATTTAGACCTCAACTATCAGACTGTTATTAAAGGAGACGAGTCAGAAAAATCTATTATGGCCGCCTCCATTTTGGCAAAAACAGCAAGAGATAATTTCATGTTAAAAGTAGATAAAAGGTTTCCTGAATATGGCTTTAAAAATCATAAAGGTTATCCTACAAAGAAGCATCTTGAGGCTTTAAAATCTTATGGTATAACTGTAGAACATAGAAAGAGTTTCAAACCGGTAAAAAAAATTTATGAATCAAGTAAATGAATTAGATTTTGTACACTTACATGTTCACTCAGAGTTTTCATTAGTTGATGGAATTATCAGAGTTAAAGAGCTAGTAAATAATTCTGCCGATAGAGGTTTTCACTCAGTTGCCCTTACCGACTTAACTAATTTATTTGGTTTATTAGAATTCTATAGAACTGCTAGAGAAAGAGGCATCAAGCCTATAGTAGGTTCTGAGATAAATATTGCAAAAGATAAAGATTCCATTGCTGCACCTTTGGTATTAATTGCAATAAATAAGCAAGGCTATATTAATTTAACCAAATTAGTTTCAAAAGCTTATGTTGAGGGACAAGTAAAAGGTGAACCAATAGTATTTTTTAAATGGCTGGAGGAGTTTTCTGATGGTTTGATTGCTTTATCGGGCGGTTTAGAGGGTCATATTGGAAATTCTCTTTTAGCCGGAAATATAGAACTATCTGAGTCAAGAGCAGATTTTTTCAAAAAAATATTTGGGGATAATTTTTTCTTAGAAATACAAAGAATAGGGAAGCCCAATGAAAAAGAATACAACGATAATGTACTTTCACTGGCTTCAAAAAAAGATATTGCTGTTGTAGCTACAAATAATGTCCGGTTTCTAGATTCAGTTGATCCTGACATTTCACCGTCAGATTTCGAAGCACACGAAGCTAGAGTTTGTATACAAAGAGGCGATATATTAGATGATCCCAGAAGGCCAAAGAGTTATACCGAACAACAATACTTGAAAAGTAAAGAAGAGATGATTGAACTATTCTCAGACTTGCCTGAAGCATTAATTAANACTGTAAAAATATCTGAAAAATGCAATATAGAACTTGAGTTAGGTAAATTTTACTTACCAGATTTTGAAGTTCCTGATAATTTTTCGAGAGAAGAATTTTTAATAAAAAAATCAAAAGAAGGTTTGATGACTAGAATTGAAGAAATTAATAGCTCTTTGGATTTTTATCCCATAGACAAAGCAGTCTATGAAAAGAGATTAGATTATGAACTTGAAATGATATGTAAGCTTGATTTTGCAGGNTATTTTTTGATAGTTGCAGATTTCGTAAATTGGGCACAATTGAATGATATCCCAGTNGGCCCNGGCAGAGGTTCNGGAGCNGGATCTATAGTTGCTTATGCTCTTGGAATNACCGCAATTGATCCAATCAAGTATGANTTATTATTCGAACGTTTTCTTAATCCTGAAAGGGTNAGNAANCCNGACTTCGATATNGATTTCTGTATTGAAGGAAGGGATAAGGTNTTNGATTATGTGACAAATAAATACGGCAAGGATTCAGTAGCGCANATAAGNACAAGAGGAACAATGGCAGCTCGTGCTGTTTTGCGAGATGTAGTNAGAGTTCTNGGTAAGCCATATGGTTTTGGAGATAGATTAGCAAAAGCGATCCCTGACAAACTTGGAATAAGTTTAGAAGAGGCTTATGAAGAAAAACANTTTAAGGAAGTNATAGATGAGTCTGATGAATCAAGAGAAGTTTATGACATGGCGCTTAAATTAGAAGGCCTTTCAAGAAGTGTTGGAACCCATGCTGCAGGAGTTGTTATAGCTCCGACTGCACTCACCGATTTCACTCCACTTTTTTTAGACTCAGATAAAGGAACAGTAGCCTCTCAATTTGATATGGGAGACGTCGAATCAGCTGGTTTAGTAAAATTTGACTTTTTAGGTTTAAAAACACTCACCATCATAAAACAGTCTGTTAACAGAATTAACTCAAAACTTCATGATGAAACGGAATTGATAGATATAGATAATATTTCTTTAAAAGATGAAAAGACTTTTGAACTTCTTCAAAGAGGAGAAACAACTGGAATATTTCAGCTTGAATCAAGAGGTATGAGAGATTATCTAAAGCAACTCATACCTAATGATTTTGAAGATATTGTGAGTATGAATGCCCTATATAGGCCAGGAGCTTTAGGTATGAATATGGTTGATACCTACATTAATCGAAAACATGGAAAGGAAGAGGTCACATATGGACATGATGCTGTACAAAAAATACTCAGTACTACTTATGGTGTCATTGTTTATCAGGAACAGGTAATGCAAATTGCACAAGATCTTTCTGGATTTTCCCTCGGTGAAGCTGATATTTTAAGAAGGGCAATGGGGAAGAAGAAGAAGGAAGAAATGGAGAGTTTAAGATCAACATTNATTGATGGAGCAGTAAAAAAAGATGTAAATGAAAATTATGCCGCAAATTTGTTTGATCAAATTGAGCAATTNGCAGGATATGGATTCAATAGNTCACATTCTGTTGGTTATGCNCTAATTGCTTATCAAACTGCGTGGCTNAAAGCTCACTATCCNGCAGAATTTATGTCATCAGTTTTATCATGTGATTTAGGTAATACAGATAACATTCAACTTTTCGTNGATGACTGCAGAAATATTGGGCTTGAGGTTAAATGTCCAGATATAAATAAAAGCTCATATAGGTTTGAAGACCTTAACTCNAATACTATCTTGTATGGANTGGGAGCCATAAAAGGNATAGGAGAGTCTCTCGTAGAGACAATAATTGAGNAAAGGGATNNAAAAANATTTGATGATTTAAATGATTTTTGNATGAGGGTGGGATTCAATAGAGTGAATAAACGTATTCTTACTGCATTAATTGGTTCCGGGGCAATGGACACTTTTGGTGACAGAAAAGATGTTTTTAATCAAATTGACACTGCCTTAAAAAATGCTGAACAAGCATTGGAAAGAAACAAAAGCAATATCAAGGATCTTTTTGGTGATGAAGTTATTCTTAGAGCAAATGATGTTCCAGATAGTAANATTGAGTTTGATAGGGCTTTAAATGAATGGAATGCACTCGGTTTCTACTTAAATTCTCATCCTTTGGAAGAAAAGAAAAAAGAGGTTAGGAATATGTGTGGTTTTTTTATATCTGAGCTTCAGTCGGAAANTCACAGGCAGAGAATAACAGGGTGCTTAATGCAATTTAATGTTCTACAACGATCAAGAGGAAGATTCGCTTTTGCCACATTAGATGATGGTTCAGGAAGGATTGAAGTTTCAATCTGGGCAGATGTTTTTGAAAAATACAGAAGTTTAATTAAGAAAGGGCAACTTTTAGTAGTTGAAGGCATTGTTGAAAGAGATAATTATTCTGATTCAATTAAATACAAAATAATTGCTGAAAGGATTATGACTTTTGACCAAGCTAGACGTGAATATATAAAAAATATCAAAATAAGTATTAATAGTGATTTAGAAAATATAATTTCAGATATNAAAGAAATAGCTAATAGCAAAGACGGTAATAGCATTCTGATTTCATATAAAGGAGANAGTGCAAATGCAGATATCTCTTTACCAAATGANTATACAGTTGAACTCAATGATGACTCTATAAGGGATTTAGAAAAACGTTTTGGAACAGAAAATATCCAGTTCGTTTATCATAGTCAAAATCACATAAACTAAAATTATGTTAAAAAGCTATTTAGACTTTGAGCAGCCGATCGCAGATTTGGAACAGAAGATTCTAGATTTGAAAGATTCTGATTTAGACGAGGGAGCGATCCAGAGTGAAGTAATCAGGTTAAATGAGTCTATTATGAAGACTACGGAAAAAATTTATTCTGATCTCTCGCCTTGGCAAAATGTCCAAGTTGCAAGACATCCTGAAAGACCTCACTTTAAAGACTATATAGAAAGAATCACGGAAGAATTCGATGAATTACATGGAGATAGACATTTTTCAGATGACAGAGCTGTAATTGGTGGAATCGGTTCAATAGGTGAATACAAAGTTATGTTTATAGGGCATGAAAAAGGCAGATCAACTGATGAGAAAATCTTGCATAATTTTGGGATGTCTCAACCGGAAGGTTATAGAAAGGCATGCAGATTAATGGAACTTGCAGAAAGGTTCTCAATGCCTATTGTTACTTTAGTTGACACTCCTGGAGCATATCCAGGAATTGATAGTGAGGAAAGGGGACAAAGTGAAGCGATAGCTCATAATTTGAGAGTCATGTCATCGCTCAAAACTCCCATTATAGTTAATGTTGTTGGAGAGGGTGGTTCTGGTGGTGCACTTGCTCTAGGAGTCGGCGATCACATCACAATGTTAGAGCATTCGACTTATTCTGTAGCCAGTCCAGAGGCTTGCGCTTCAATTGTCTGGAGGGATTCTAACAAAGCTGATCAAGCAGCCGAAGCTATGAAATTAAATGCTGATAGTATTCTTGAACTAGGATTAATAGATGAAATTATTTCTGAACCTCTAGGTGGAGCTCACAGAAACTATGATCAAGTCTCTTCAAACCTCTCAAAAGTAATTTTAAAAAATCTTGATGAGCTAACAAAGTTGCCAATTAATTTTCTAATTGAAAAACGATACGAGCGGTTGATGAGTTACGGTTCTATCTAATGACATCACTAAATATAGGTTTAGAAGAATTAGATAAATATAACAGAATAGGAATAGCATTCTCGGGAGGGCTAGATTCTTCAGTTTTATTACATCTCCTGGCAAACTCAAATTTATCTAAATCAAAGTTAACGACCTTACATATAAATCACGGTGTCAACAAACAATCAGCAAAGTGGGAGAAATTCTGTAAGGAACGCTCCGGAGAGTTAGGAATCAATTTTCAATCATGGTCTATAACGCCACCAAAAAAGATTTCTGAAGACACTTTACGAGAAGAAAGGTACAACTCTTTCAAAGAATGGTGCAGTAGAGATGATTTGATAATAACTGGTCATCATTTTGATGATCAAGTTGAAACTATTTTATTTAGGCTTATCAGGGGAACAGGAATTTTTGGGCTTGAGGGAATAAAAAAATTTTCAAAAGTTAAGGATATAAATTTTTATAGGCCACTTTTGGATTTTAAAAAAGACGAATTATTACAGTATGCTACAAAGCATAAAATCAAATGGATTGAAGATGATTCAAATAATAATCTAAAGTTTTCTAGAAATGCTTTAAGACATGAGGTCTTTCCTCAATTGAAAAAAATTTCACCAAGTTTTTATAAATCATTTAATAAAATCTCTTGCGAGGCAAATAAAACAAAAACAATATTATTTGAAATTGCTGAAGATGATTACAAAAATATAGGAGCACAGACATCAGGCATAAATAGACTAGAGTTAAACCGTCTTTCTAAAGCAAGACAAGAGAACCTCATTTACTTTTGGCTCAAAGAAATGAATGATCTTGNTATATCTTTTGCAGGTCTATCCCGAATCTATCAATCATTGCANAAAANGACGGAAGGCACATTGCAATTTCCTATAACTNCTAAGGACGGNNTGACNGATCTAAAAATTATCCTNACTTCAAAGGAAGTTAGNNTAATNACTGAAAATGAAGCAGNAGGANTNCCTAGAGAATTAAATTTAAGTTGGAATTTGGAAGATTGCTTAGATTTGCCTACGGGTAGGCTATCTGTAGTTGAGTCTTATGGAAAGGGAATAAATATANGATTTCGCAGTTCAGGAGCAATCGTAAAAGCAAGGAATGGTGGAGAGCGGTGTAAGCCATTTGGAAGAGACAAAAGTCAGAAAATAAAGATTTTATTTCAAGAATATGAAATTCCTGATTGGAAGAGAAAGAATGTTCCTATAATCTATATTAATGACGAGATTGCAGCCGTTGGTGATTTATGGGTTTGCGATGCATATCATGCAAGTGATAATGAAAAAGGTTTATCAATTGTTTGGGATAAAGGTTTTTAATACAAGGAGATATGATGAGTTTTGATACAGTTAAGCTAGAAAAAAAAGGAGCGGTTGCATTAATTACATTTAATAGGCCTGAAGTAAGAAATGCTTTTAATACAAGAATGACAGAAGATATTTTAGCTGCATTNATACAAGCNAAAGATGATTCAGACATAAGGGCNATTGTGCTTACTGGAGAAGGCCTAAGTTTTTCAGCTGGTGCTGACTTGTCTGCAAGAGATAACAATTGGANAGATACTGAGGAAGCACTANTAAAGGGTTATTTACCTAGTTTGAANGAAATTATGGATATGCCTAANCCAGTTATATCGGCTGTTAACGGAGCTGCTGCCGGTATTGGAAGTGCATATGCTATGGCCTGTGACTTAACTGTTATGTCTGAGAATGCATATATACTTCAAGCATTTAGCAATATTGGCTTAATACCNGATGGCGGAGCAAATTGGTTTTTNACAAACACTGTNGGCTATAAACTTGCTTACCAAATTGCCATTGAAGGAGAAAGAATAGATTCAAAAAGATGTCTCGAACTTGGCTTGGTCAATAAGGTTGTCCCTTCTGATTCGCTTATCGAAGAGGCATTGTCATGGGCTGAGAAGTTGAGCATTAGATCTTCACAATCTCTAAAGCTTACAAAGCAGATTATGAGAAAAGCTTTGGATAGTTCTTATGATGATATTTATGATTTAGAAGCTAAAACCCAGAATACACTTATAGGTTCGGAAGACAATATAGAGGGCGTTACTGCTTTTATGGAGAAGAGGAAGCCGAATTTCAGTTAATTTCTACTGATTCTCAAGTTCAATTCGTAATTCTCTGTGTTTTTCCTTCGTAAGAGGGTAGTACCATGTCAAAATTAAAGCTGGAACAAAGAAGGCTGCACAGCCAAGGCAGTAGTAAATCCTCAAAGCTAACATAGCAGAATCTGAGTTAGATGTACCGGGTAAGAAGCCTGAAAAATCTACTAAAATTGCTGCTGCCCATACAGCTATCATCGCTGAAACTTTTGCTATCATCCCATTCAAAGCAAAGAATGTGCCTGCTCTCCTTCCACCAGTTTTCAAGGAATCAAGATCAACAACATCTGCTAACATTGATGCGGGTAAGAATTGTAAGCCCCCAAAACAAAATCCTTTTAGTAAAAAAAGCACATGAAATTCACTAAAGTCTCCTCTCTCAAGGAAAAAACATAAGAAACTTACAGAACCTGTACCGACAAGTGTGATACAGAAAGCTCGATGCTTGCCAATTGTTTTGCCTAACCATAACCAGAAAGGTATACCTGCAAGACCAGCAATAAAATACCTTGCATACGAAGCACCTACAGTTTCTATTCCAATTACATCCCTAACAAACCATAGGGAAAGAGTATTCCTGAATGATTCACCTGCAATAACTAGAAAAATAATTAATAAAATTCTTACTAATAGTGGGTTTTCCGCAGCATATTTAAGACCTTCCATCAGCGGAACTTTCTTTTCTACGCTAGGCATAGGATCAGGAACCTTCCATAAAGCCCATGCTGCAAAGATAGGAAGTAAAATAACAATTCCTATACCCATGCTTGCCAAGATATCGGACATTTTTCCTGAAGTTGAAAAATCTTGGAATATAAAAATTGCTGCCAACATTCTTTTAATTGAGTCTGATAGCGTGATTCCTTGACCAGAGACTTCTATCGCAAGAGGAATTAGGGCAGATATTAATAACCCTATTAATGTCCATCCTTCTCTTCCTCCCACAACTCTTGATCTTTGGTGATAATCTGGCGAAATTTCAGCACCCCATGCACCATAAGGAATATTGATAATTGTTGAGCCTAGATACATCAGCATCATCCAAACGACAAAGTAGGTTATAGAGACTTCAGATCCTGGAATGAACAATTTATAGATCGCTAACATCATTAGCGGAACTCCTAAAATTATCCAAGGTTTTCTTCTGCCAATCGATGTTTTTGTTGAATCACCTAGTTGGCCCAAAATGGGGTCTGTTATAACATCGGTAAATCTTGCTACTAATAATAAATTTGCAATGATGTATAAGGGAATACCAACGACCTCTGAATAGAAAGGTATCAACCAAATTGCAATGGGATAGCCAATCATGGCTAGAGGAGTCGCTAGTCCTCCATAAGCCAGGATAGTGTTTCGTTTAACTTGAGTATCACTCATAAGCTCCCCATATTACAAAGAGCTATATTATAGTTTTGTACTATTTAGACAATCTATTTAGGCCGCTGATAATTGATTCTAAGCCTGCAATAACAGTATTTTGATGTATTCCTACTCCCCAAAATGACTCGCGACCAATGATTATCTCAGAGTACGCAACTGCCTTGGCATCAGAACCCGAGCTTATTGCATGTTGATGATAATCAGAAATCTTAAGTTCTAACTCTAAGTCATTTTTTAAAGCATTTATCATGGCGTCAATGGGACCATTGCCTGATCCAGAGATTGATATTTTCTTACCATTCAAATTCAATCCAATATCAATTTCATCAGTCTGTATCCCATCTTTATTTGCTGTAGAACTCACTGAGTGATCTATAAACTCATATTTTCCACTATCGGCTAAATAAGTATCNTGAAAAGTATCCCAAATATCAGAAGGNGATATCTCTTTTCCTGTTTCATCTGCAATTTTCTGNATAACTTGACTAAATTCAATTTGTAATCGCCTAGGCATGCTNAGGCCATGATCNTTTTCTAATAAATAAGCTACTCCACCTTTACCAGACTGACTATTTATTCTGATTACAGCTTCGTAAGATCTTCCTACGTCTTGNGGATCAATAGGAAGATATGGAACNGCCCATATCTCTTCATTAGAGTTTCTCATTTCTGTGAGGCCTTTTTTTATAGCATCCTGATGNGANCCAGAAAAAGCAGTNAAAACNAGATCTCCNGCATAAGGATGTCTAGGATGAACAGGTAACTGATTACAGTATTCNGNTTCTCTCATAATAGGATTTATATTGGTAAAGTCCAAATGCGGATCTACTCCTTGAGTAAGCATATTTAATGCAAGAGTAACTAGATCAACATTTCCTGTTCTTTCTCCATTACCAAAAAGTGTACCTTCTATTCTGTCTGCGCCAGCCATCACACCCAATTCTGTAGCTGCAACGGCAGTTCCTCTATCATTATGTGGATGAAGGCTAACTATAATATTTTCCCTATCATTTAGGTTTCTGCACATCCATTCAATTTGATCTGCGTAAGTATTTGGCGAAGCCATCTCAACTGTTGCAGGAAGATTTATAATAGTTTTCTTTTCTTTAGTCGGATTCCANATTTCGTTCACAGCATTGCATACCTCAACNGCATAGGGCAATTCTGTTCCTGTGAAGCTTTCAGGACTGTATTCAAAAGTCCAGTTAGTTTGTGAATATTTCTCAGATTCTTCTTTTACCCATTTNGCACCATCAGTAGCAATTTTTTTTATACCNGCTTCATCGCTCTTAAATACAACTCTTCTTTGAAGAGTAGAAGTCGAGTTGTAAACATGGACTATTGCATTATGAGCACCTTCCAGGGCATCAAAAGTCCGTTTTATAAGTTCTGGTCTGGCTTGAGTCAAGGCTTGTATTTTTACATCACTAGGGATTAGGTTATCCTCAATAATCTTCCTAACGAAATCAAAATCTGTTTGTGAAGCAGAAGGAAAGCCTACTTCTATTTCTTTAAAACCTATCTCTAATAGCAGCTTGAACATCCTCAACTTCCTTTCCTCTCCCATAGGCTCTATGAGGGCTTGATTTCCATCTCTGAGGTCAACGCTACACCAAAGTGGGGAAGTTAAAATGGCATTATCAGGCCAAGTTCTATCTTTTAGATCAATGGATTCAAAAGGAAGATACTTTGAAGTTGAATTATTAATTATTTTAGTCAATTTTTTTCTCTAGGAATTAAGTGTTATCTCGTGGTAAGTGCTCCATACACAAATTATCATCCGGTGAGCTCTTAAAAAAGTTAAGAGACCGGATAAATCAGTCGTAACGGCCTTAAAGACTTATAGACTAAAATCATGCGCGCTAGCTTATATATGCAAGTTAAACAGGTCAAGTTGAGTCTTTTATTTCAATGGGTAAAATCTATTTTGTGGATGAATCAATTGAACATAGATTGGAAAAATTAGGAATATCTGTTTGGAAAAAAAAGCCTCATGATGAAATTGATCTCAATACTTATAATCAATATCTTCTAAATGATAAATATATTCTTTTTTTTTCTGAAATGGAAAATAATGAAAATGATGACGATATAGAACTCTTTATCAAAAGCCTGGCATTATCTTTGAGAGCAACTGATTGCAGGAAAATAGAAACTGCAGATATTCAGCATGGCATTGATCAAGTATTTACGTTTTGCTCGGAATCAGAACAGTTACCAAGTAGATTTGAAAAATTCAAGGTTTTAAATTTCGGAACTATTCAAGATATTTGTCAAAATAAAGAATCAAAGGTCAAGTTTCTCCATGCCATTCAATATTCTTTGAACTGATTTTTGCATGAAATACTCTTATCTCACTTTAAAACATTTAGACTCTATACTAGAGATAGAAGAGGAGTCTAATCCTTTTCCTTGGACTGCAATAAATTTCAGAGATTGTATTGACAGAGGTTACTACTCTCTTGCATTAGAAGATGAAAATGAACTTGTAGGATTTGCAATCATGGCTATCTCCTCCGAGGAATCTCATTTACTGAATGTTGGTGTAAAAAAGGAAAAAAGGGGCCGGGGCTTTGGAGAACAAATTCTAAATAAAATGTTTTTAGCCGCTGAAGTCATGGGTAGTAAAAAAATTATTTTGGAGGTCCGTGTTTCAAATAATGTCGCTTACAGTCTTTATGAAAAACTAGGTTTCGAGGAGATAAGTATAAGAAGGAATTATTACCGCCTTCCAAAAGGACGTGAAGATGCGTTCGTTATGTCTAAAACTTTAAAAAAGGGGTTGAAGAGTAAGTTTTTTTTTAATGCTTAAATTAAAGCTTCGATATCAGATCTTATCTTATCTGGCGTTGTTGACGGCGCATATCTATTAACAGGTTCACCTTCTCTGTTAATCAAGAACTTAGTGAAATTCCACTTAATAGCACCTGTTCCTAATAAACCTTTTTTTTCATTTGTAAGAAATGCAAAAAGAGGATGTGCATCATTACCTTTGACTTCTATTTTACTAAATACTGGAAATGTATTTCTGTAATTCAATTTACAGAATTCTACTATCTCTTCGTTTGATCCAGGCTCCTGACCACCAAATTGGTTACAAGGAAAAGCTAGAACACAGAAAGATTCCTCAGGGTATGTATTTTGAAGCTTCTCTAAACCCTCATATTGAGGTGTAAATCCACATTGACTAGCAGTATTTACGATTAGAAGAACTTTTCCTTGGTATTCACTAAGGCTAACTTCATTTCCTTTTGTATCATTGCAAGTAAATTGATATATGTTTTTGGTCATTTTTAGATTTAATTTCCTATAATGTTATTGTACCAAATCAAGAGGAGGCTAGTGTGGAATATAGAAAACTTGGAAATACTGACATCGATGTAAGTGTTATTTGTCTTGGGACTATGACATGGGGTGAGCAAAATAGCTTCGATGAAGGCTACGAACAAATGGATTACGCAGTTGATAATGGAGTAAATTTTTTCGATACTGCAGAACTTTATCCCATACCTCCAAAAGCAGAAACTCAAGGTAGAACAGAGGAGTGTATTGGAAATTGGTTTAAAAAATCCGGCAAACGCGATGAGATTATATTGGCCTCGAAAGTAGCAGGTAGGGCACCAATGAACTGGTTTAGGGGTGAATGGACTCTATTGGATAGGGAGAATATTGAGACTGCTATTGATGCAAGNTTAGAGAGACTTCAAACAGATTATATAGACCTTTACCAGTTACATTGGCCCGACAGAAGGATGAGTATGTTTGGGTCTGACGGTATCGGGTATAAGCATTATGAAGCAGAAACAGTACCTATATTAGAAACTCTTAGAGTTTTATCGGATTTAGTTACTGCCGGCAAGATAAGATANGTTGGTTTATCAAATGAAACACCGTGGGGTCTCTCTGAATTTATTAAATATTCTGAAATGCATGACCTTCCAAGAGTGGTTTCCGTTCAGAATGCTTATAACTTTTTAAATCGCACATATGANCAAGGCATGTCTGAATTTCACCATAGATCTCAAGTNGGGTTATTAGCCTATTCNCCTCTTGCGCAAGGATATTTAACTGGAAAATATATTGATGGTGCNAGACCCNAAGGAGCTAGAACNACTTTGTTTGAAAGAGGAGATAGATACGAGGTNGCTGGAGCTAATGAGGCCGTAAAATCATATGTAAATTATGCAAACAGTATTGAAATGGATCCCTCTGTTATGGCGAATGCATTCGTAAATTCAAGAGATTTCGTGACATCCAATATAATTGGTGCAACAACCATGGAGCAGCTGAAATTGGCTGTTGGCAGCATAGATGTAAAATTATCTGAAGAGGATTTAAAGGCCATAGCCCAAATACATAGAAATAATCCAAATATTTGTCCATAAAATTGAAAGAATTTGAGCTGACATGGTCTTGGAAATCATTTGAAAATCTTTCTAAAGAAGAAGTTTACGAGATACTTAGTTTTAGACAGTCAATTTTCGTAGTAGAGCAGGAATCTTGGTATCTAGACGCTGATGCACTAGATCAAGAATCTGAACACCTAATTGTGAAATATAAAGATAAATTAATTGGTTATTTGAGGCTAGTTCCTCCAGGTATTATTTACAAAACTGCCTCTTTAGGTCGTATTGCTATCGATAAGACACATCGAGGAAAAGGCTTGGGCTCCAAGCTTGTTGAAGAAGGGTTGAAAAGGACAGAATGTACTTATTCCCCTTCAGCACTAACTATTTCAGCTCAAGAATATTTAATTGGATTTTATCGGGATCATGGGTTTGAAGTAAGCGGCGAAGTTTACGATGAAGATGGTATACCGCACATCAAGATGTTTAGGGATGGATAAAAAAAGATACACTTTAATTTTATTATTTGGAATGATTTTTGGTGCGGTACTAGCCGCAATTTCTATTGTGGAAGAATCGAGTGTGTCAAATTACCAATGGGCTGCGAAAATTGAGGACACCGTTATTCCAATGGATAAATATTTAATGCAACTTGAAGGTCTCGCCAAAGATAAAAGATCTCCTCTAACTCAGAGTGATGAGATGTATGTATTAGAAAGAATGATTGAGGAAGAATTGCTGATTAAAAGAGCAATTGATTTGGGTATGCTTGAAAATAATCCCATGGCACGAGGTACTATCGTCCAACAAATGATTAAAACAATAATTTCAGAGAATGATAGATATGAAATTCCTGATCAAGATCTAATCAACTTTTTTGAGGAGAATATTGGATTTTTTACTAAATCTCAGAGGCTTAGACTTCAGCAAATTTATTTTTCAAATGAAGAATTTTCAAATTCCTCTCAAAAAAAGGCTCAAGAAGCCTACGAAATGCTTATTGATGGCGAAGCGTTTTCAAAAGTTTCCAATTTAGGAAGTAAATCTGCTTTGCGGATTCCCAATACCTTAATGACTCTTTCTAAGGTAAGAGAGTATATAGGCCCTAGCTTGATGAACTTGGCAAGAAATCTGGAGGCTGGATCTTTTTCAGAACCAGTTGCTGTGTCTGGTGGATACAAAATTATTTATTTATTTGAAAAAGAATTAATAGAACCTCCTTCCTTCAGATCAATTGAAGATTCTGTACGAGCTGAATATTCTAAAAGAATGGATGATAAGTCTTTAAGAGACTATCTTGAAAACCTCAAAAATTGGTACGACATTTCACGTAATCCACCAAAATAAATGAGGAATTCCGTTTTATTAACTCTATTAGTATTTTTATTAAGTTCCTCTTTATTTTCTCACCAAAGAAGTGAATCTTACTCAAAGATTAAAATTGAGGATATTGAAGACGGAAAAAAAATTGAAGTTGAATATAGTATTCAGACCTCAGTCTTGCAAAGACTTGAGCTAAATTTAAGTGAAAATTGGGCACAAGAGTTCAAAGATAGTGTGCTTAATGGATTTCATTTTGGTGAGGAATGCAAACTCTTAGAAGAACCTTTTCTCAAAAAATCTTTCTCAACAGGGTACATTTCTTTATTCTGGCCTATTCAATGCATTTCTAATAATCTAGAAATCAGTTTTCAAACTTTTTTCGAACAAGATCCTACTCATACCCACATAGCTACTTTTACAATTAATTCCATACGGGTCCCCGAGAAAATCTTCACTAACTCAGACAGAATCTGGACAGAAGCGAATAAAGATTCAGCCTCCTCATCAAGCATTCAATCTTTTTATGACTATGTAAATTTAGGTTTCAATCATATTTTGACTGGATATGATCATTTAGCATTTCTTCTAGCACTTCTTTTATTGAATTTAAATTTTAGAAGATTAATTCTCATTATTACTGGATTCACTTTGGGGCACAGCTTGACCCTTGCGTTAGGAGCGTTAGATTTAATAAAGCCTGCCTCTCAGCTTGTAGAAGCACTGATTGGTTATTCAATAATTATAATTTCTCTTGAAGTTGTAGCTTCTTTAACCAGTGCTCACAGGCTTTATAGTAATTCATTGGCATTATTCTCTTTGTTCTTAATAATAATTTTTGGATTTTTCGGAACCGATAAATTTCTTATTGGAATTA
The DNA here is from genome assembly GCA_002707915.1 of Gammaproteobacteria bacterium. Taxonomy (GTDB): domain Bacteria; phylum Pseudomonadota; class Gammaproteobacteria; order Magnimaribacterales; family Magnimaribacteraceae; genus Magnimaribacter. The sequence goes on along the minus strand of PAOE01000031.1, from coordinate 5,477 downwards.
TAGGTATAAGTCTTTTTTCATATTGTTATTTGATGTTATCTTCCGTGCATAAAGGGTTTTCTCTTACCCTCGTAGTTACCTGTATGTTCGGTCTTATTCATGGTTTTGGATTTGCTGGAAACCTATCCTCTATAGGGTTAATGCAAGATAGACTTTTACCTGCAATATTTGGATTTAATATTGGAGTTGAACTGGGTCAGCTTCTAATAATCTTTGCTATGTATGTAGTTTATTCTTTGATTTCGAAGATAATTAAAGAAAAATTTGATTTTGTAAGGGTAGCGACAGCATCTGTACTTTCCTCTATTGGGATGTTTTGGTTTCTTGAGAGAATGGTTTAGATAATTCTAATGTTCTCAGCCTGTGGGCCTTTCTCTGTATTTTCAACAGAAAATCTGACTCTTGTGTTTTCTCTAAGACGTCTTCTATCTTCTGGCTGAACTGATCTCAAATGGACAAATAAATCTCCACCTTTGTCCCTTATTAAAAAACCATATCCTTTACTGGGATCAAACCATTTAATAGTGCCTGTCTCTCCCCTGAAATTTCTTTTTATTTTCCGACCATAAACGAAAGCTGTAACAGTAAAGAACCCTAAGCTCCAAAATATTCCTATAATAAAATAAAACCCATCATCAAAAAGTTGACGAGGGATTAAGTTAAATATCACTAAGATATAAATCGCTGAAATTAGTCCACTAGTAACGAAAGCTCTTAAAAACATATCACTTGAATTATAACCATAACCCTATAGCCATCCCTATATTAATTTTTCTATTTCTTTCATTTCTCGATTAAGGTTATCAATCTCACCTGATAATTCTTGAAATCTTTGCTCTTGATTTCTTACCAATTCGTTTGGGGCATTATCTACAAAACTTTTGTTGTTTAGTTTCGAAGCTATCATTGTTTTCTCTTTATCAAGTTTCTCTATCTTTTTTTGTAGCCTTATGCTTTCCTTTTTTGGATCAATAAGACCTTCTAGTGGAATTAAAATTTTTAGCTCATTTAGAACAAAAATGGAGGATGGAGGGCTATCTTTATCTGACTCTTCCCATTGAATGCTTTCAAGATTAGCCAATTCTTTGATGAAGATATCAAATTCACTAGAAATATCCCTATCCACAGAAGTTCCTTCTTTAAAAATTGCAGGTATTTTCTGAGATGGTTTAATTACAAGTTCACCTCTTATATTTCTTATTCCAGAAACAACTCTCTTTAGCCACTCAACTGCATGATAAGATTTATCTGTTTCAAAAGAATTTATTTCAGGAAATGAGCAGAGCATTAAGCTCTCATCTTTTTGATCGAAGTATATTTTGAATTGTTTCCATATTTCTTCTGTTACAAAAGGCATTAAAGGATGAACTAACTTTAAAGTTTGCTCTAGGGTATCGATCATAGATTTTACAATTTCAGGCTTTTTTGCATTTGGCTCTGAAAGCCTGACTTTATTAAGTTCAATATACCAATCACAAAATTCATACCAAATAAATTCATAGGTAGTTTTTGTTAATAAATCAAATCTGTATTCTTCAAAATATTTTTTAACATCTTTCGTAGTTTCATTCAGTTTGTACTGTATCCATCGATCAATATTCGTATCTATTTTACTTTCAGAAACACCATATGCTTCAGCATTAAGATGAATAAATCTGGCTGCATTCCATAGCTTATTACAAAAGTTCCTATAGCCTTCAACTCTCTTCAGATCAAAGTTAATGTCTCGACCTCCCGAAGCCAAAGAGCAGAATGTCAAACGAAGAGCATCTGTGCCGTAAGGTTTGATCCCATCAGGAAATTCCTTTCGTGTTTGTTTTTCAATCCTGCTTTTCATCTTAGGCTGCATTAAGCCTTCAGTTCTTTTTTTTATTAAATCTTCTAGTCCGATTCCATCAATAATATCAAGTGGATCTAAAGTATTNCCTTTGGATTTNGACATTTTTTGTCCTTCTGAGTCTCTAATNAGTCCATGNATCAAGATCTTTTTAAAAGGTACCTCCTCAATAAAATGAGTGGTCATCATAATCATCCTTGCAACCCAAAAGAAAATTATATCGAAGCCTGTTACTAGAACACTCGTAGGATGATATCGCCAAAGCAGATTCTCTTTGTTTGGCCAGCCTAGAGTTGAAAAAGTCCATAACGCTGAAGAAAACCAAGTATCTAACACGTCGCTTTCTTGCATTAAATTAGTATCTTGTAAATTATATTTTTCTCTGACAGCTTCTTCATTATGCCCAACATAAATTTTGCCATCATCGTCAAACCATGCTGGTATCCTATGGCCCCACCAAAGTTGTCTGCTAATGCACCAATCCTGTATTTCATCAAACCATGAGAAATAAGTATTTTCCCAATTTTTTGGGACAAACTCAGTTTCGTTTTCTTTTACAACCCTTACTGCTTCTTCAGAAATTTTTTTTACATCTACAAACCATTGCTTAGTGATGAGGGGTTGCAGAATAGAATTACTTCTCTCACTGCGAGGAATCTGTACTTTNTAATCTTCAGTCTTGTTTAACTGTTTGAGGACTTTGAGTTTCTCGATTATTAACTTTCTTGCATCTTCTACATTAATTCCTTGAAAATCCCTCGGGACTTCTTTGTTCAATGTGCCATCAAGATTTAGGATATTGATAATCTGGAGATTATGTTTCTTACCTATCTCAAAATCATTAAAATCATGTGCAGGCGTAATCTTTAAACATCCCGTTCCAAATTCCATTTCTACGTAAGGATCACTAATAATAGGTATTTCTCTATTCACTATCGGAAGTATTGCTTTCTCACCAATAAGATCTTTATATCTTTCATCATTCGGATTAACAGCAAGTGCGGTGTCACCGAGAAGTGTTTCTGGTCTNGTCGTNGCCACAGTCAAAGTTTTNCCAGTATTAGTTTCATAATCAATGTACCAAAGCTGTCCATCTTCTTCTTGAGAAGACACTTCTAAATCAGAAAGTGCCGTGCCCAGTTCTGTATCCCAATTAACTAATCTTTCCCCTCTATAAATGAGACCCTGATCATATAATCTAATAAAGACTTCTTTGACTGCCTGGCTGAGCTGATCACTCATGGTGAATGCTTCTCTAGACCAATCTACTGATGCACCAAGTCTTCGGAGTTGTTGAGTTATTTTGTTTCCCGATTTTTCTTTCCATTCCCATACTTTCTTTTCAAATTGTTCTCTACCTATCTCTTCCTTAGTTTTACCTTCAGATTCGAGTTGTCTTTCCACTACCATTTGAGTTGCGATACCAGCATGATCAACACCTACCTGCCAAAGGACATCAAATCCTGACATTCTCTTATATCTTATTAAGGCATCCATGAGAGTGTTCTGAAATCCNTGTCCCATGTGNAAGGTTCCAGTNACATTTGGAGGAGGGATCATTATGCAAAAAGGCTCTTTTGACTTATCGGGAATAGCTTTAAAAAAATTTGAATTTTCCCAATGCGCGTAGATAGCTTCCTCAGCCTCTTTAGGTATGTAATTTTTTTTCATAATGATTCAAAAAAAGTAGTATCTAGACCTAGNTTTTTACATTGTGCCCATGTTTCTGCAGCTCTTTCTCTAAGTTTGTCACCATCCATTATTACTAGCTGGTAATAGAATTGGTAAGTATCAAGATCTCTAGGAAGATCTGGACTTATATTTATGAGNCAATCTGCTTCTAATCCAAATTTTGTCCCTGGATAGCCAATCCTAACTATTCCTTCTGTATTTTCAGTTACAAGTTGATGCGAAATTATTGCGAATTTGGGTTTTTCCCACAAAATATTATCTAGCTTATTTGCATCTTGAATATCATCACAAAATACATCTACTCTATCAGAGGCAGGAAGTTCTTTTTGTCCAATCAAAATATTGCCTATCAGGGAGGCAGCAAAACTAAGCGCTTCTTCTATTGTATTTCCTGAAGCTAAGAAGATAGCTTGAGTCATACTTAAGCTTTATCAATTAAGTATTGACAAAGAAGCGGAACAGGTCTGCCAGAGCCACCTTTAGCTGCACCTTTTAAGCTTGCAGTTCCGGCAACATCAAGATGCGCCCAGGGATATTTCTCAGTAAATCTTGAGAGGAAACAAGCAGCCGTGATTGTTCCAGCTCTGCCTCCTATGTTTGCTATGTCAGCAAAATTACTATCTAAATCTTTTTGATAAATGTCCCATATGGGTAATTCCCAAGCACGATCAGATGCTTTATCACCAGCAGATAATAATTCTTTAGCTAAATTCCGGTTATTACTCATCAATCCGCTTGTGGAATAACCTAATGCCATTATTACGGCACCAGTCAATGTTGCAATGTCTATTACTGAGACTGGATCGAATCTCTCAACGTAAGTTAATGCATCAGCCAAAACAAGCCGTCCTTCTGCATCAGTATTCAAAATCTCAACTGTTTGTCCTGACATTGTTCGTACTACATCTCCAGGTTTAGTTGCTTTACTGCCCGGCATATTTTCAGCACTTGCAACAATACCTATCAAATTTATTGGAAGTTTTAATTCTGATACAACTTGCATTGTTGCAATTACACTTGCCGCTCCGCACATGTCGAATTTCATTTCATCCATAGTTGGAGGAGGTTTGAGGCTTATTCCTCCAGTATCAAAAGTAATTCCTTTGCCAACTATGGCATATGGTCTCGCACCTTTTTTTCCACCTTGATAATTCATGGAGATTAACTTTGATTCTTGAGCACTACCATTTCCGACAGAGAGCAAACAGTCCATACCCATTTTTTTCATTTCTTTCTCCCCAAACACTCTGCAGCTTAATTTGGGATATTTTCTTGATGCAGTTTTTGAGGTATTTGCCAAAAATGTAGGTGTACAAACATTTCCAGGCAAATTTGCTAAATCTTTAGCAACGTTCATTCCTTGACCAATTACTTGACCAGTTTTTAAACTCTTTCTTAAATTCGCAACACTATCTTTAGTATCAATTGAAATTTCCACTTTCTTGAGGTAATTTTTCTTTTTATTCTTTTTATTTAACTTAGCATCATAAGTATAGGTAGAACTTTCTAGACTCTTACCTAGCTTTTGAAGAAGACTTGATAACGAAAGATCTTCTGATTCAAATTTTAAAGAAGGTAGGCAAACTATTGCATTAGCAGATTTTTTTGACATTAAAGCAGACGTAACACTTGAAGAAATCTTATCAAGATCTTCATTGGAAAGTTTATAAGACACTTTCCCCAGTCCTATGAGGTATATTCTTTCTGCTGAAGTCCCTTCATTTGCAGCGATATAGGACGACTGTCCAACTTTAGCTTCGAACTCTCCTCTTTGAATTAACTTTTTTATGAATCCATTAGTCGCTTTATTTATATTAGATGCTACTTCATTCATAGTTGATCCTGCATTAACACCTACAACCAAACAATCAGTTTTAGCTTTTACCAAATTTTTGGCAACTTCTTGGTTAACTGTTAATGTAAGTCTTTTTTTCATCTTTTCTCCTAG
>PAOE01000030.1 GCA_002707915.1 Gammaproteobacteria bacterium | reverse complement strand
GAGATAAAAGGTATCATGCATGTCTTTGGCAGGATGATCTTCAGGAACATTGAGAGCTTCAAAGTTATAATAATCCACTTCTGCTTCTGGACCAGTTTCAACATCAAAACCCATTCTTTCAAAGAAACTTGTTATATCTTTTATTGTTTGTGTGACTGGATGGTAAGATCCCTTATAGCCTTGGAAGCCAGGAAGAGTTACATCAAGTTTGTCTTTTTTTATTCTTTCTTCACTGGCTTTAAAAATAAGAGATTGAGAGGCTGAAGTATAGTAATTTTCTAGTTCAACCTTCAGAGCGTTAAGCAATAGACCAGCATCTTTTCTTTTATCTTGAGGTAATGAGCCTAAAGACTTTAGAAGAAGGTTAACTTCTCCCTTCTTCCCTAAAAAAGATCTAAATTTATCCTCAAGATCTGATTGTGTTAATGCTGCCTCAAAGCTCGATTTTGCGTTAGAGCTAATGTCTGCTATTTGTTTTTTTAGGAAGTCTAAGTCCATGATCTTTCAGCCTGAGACCATTATACTCATATTAGAAAATTGCTTTTTGAATTTAAGCTGCTAAGTTAGCTTTAGCTTGTTCGGCAATCTGAGAAAACGCTTCCTTGTCATTGACTGCAATGCTAGCTAAAACTTTCCTATCAAGATCAATGTTTGCTTTCTTCAAACCAGCAATTAGTTTGCTGTAAGTTAGCCCATTTTCTCTAGCGGCTGCATTTATCCTGACAATCCATAGTGAGCGGAAAACTCTTTTCTTAACCCTTCTATCTCGGTATGCATACTGACCTGCACGCATAACCGCCTGTTTTGCAACTTTATAAGTCCTGCTTCTTGCCCCTCTAAAACCTTTTGCTTGTTTCAGAACTTTTTTATGTCTAGCTTTTGCTTGAACTCCTCTTTTTACTCTAGCCATCTCTTTCTCACTAAGTTTTTATTTTCAACATTTTGTCGACAAGTTGTTGATCACCCTTTGCGATCTCAGTTGTTCCCCTGAGCTGTCTTTTTCTTTTTGTCTTCATTTTGGTCAGTATATGACTCTTATTTGCTTTCTTTCTTTTTAGCCCTGAGCCAGTTGATTTAAACCTCTTGCTCGCGCCACTATGTACTTTTAGTTTACTCATAATCAGTTTTTCTTGTTAGGTGCCATCATCATGACTAATTGTCTTCCTTCAAGTGTAGGNAATTGTTCAACACTTGCCATATTTTCTAGATCTGACTCTACCCTCTTNAAAAGTTCCAATCCTATTTGCTGGTGCGCCATCTCTCGGCCTCTAAATCTTAATGTAATCTTNGCTTTGTCTCCGTTTTCTATAAAAGTTTTAATTTTGTTAACTTTAATTTCATAATCATTCTTTTCTGTTACAGGNCTGAATTTTATTTCTTTTATTTGCTGTCTNTTTTGTTTCTTTTTTGANGCNGCTTTTTGTTTTTTTGCNTCAAAAACATGTTTTCCATGATTTAANANACGACAAACCAAAGGGTCACCTTCTTTCGCCATTTGAACTAAATCTAAGCTTGCTTGTTCTGCTGTCGCTAAAGCTTCATTTAAACTTACAATTCCTAATTGTTCTCCCGACTCGCTAATGAGTCTGATTTTATCTGCTCTAATTTCACCATTTATTGGCAAACGTTTTTCAGACTTTTTGAAAGATTTCCTCTGGGCTATGTGATTCTCCTATTTACTATTTTTTCTCATACACTGTTTGCTGAAGCATTTGGATTAAACTATCAATAGACATTTCTCCAAGGTCTTCTCCGCCTCTAGCACGAACAGCAATGGTGTTGTTTTCCATCTCCCTGTTTCCCGCTATCAAAAGAAAAGGTGTCTTCTGTAAAGAGTGGTCGCGAATTTTATAAGTGATTTTCTCATTCCTCAAGTCCGAATGAGCTCTAAAACCATTTTTTTTCAATAAATTAGTCAAATTTTGACAATAATCAGCCTGTTTATCAGTAATATTTANAATTTCNGCTTGAATTGGAGATAACCATACTGGTAANGCTCCACCATAGTGTTCTATNAGAACACCGATGAATCTTTCAAATGAACCTAGTACAGCTCTATGTATCATCACTGGATAATAGCGTTCGCTATCAGNTCCCACAAACTTAGCATCAAGCCTTTCAGGAAGAATGAAATCAGCCTGAAAAGTTCCGCATTGCCAGTCTCTTCCTAAAGCATCGATAAGTACAAAATCAAGTTTAGGACCGTAAAATGCACCATCACCTTCAACCACCTCATATGGAAGATTTAGATTTTTTATAGCATTTTCTAAAGCAAGCTCAGCTTTATCCCAAACTTCATCTGATCCTGCCCTTACCTCTGGTCGTGTTGATAACTTGATCTCAAAATTATCAAATCCCAAAGTTGAGTAAATATCTGACAAGAGTTCGATAAAAAGTTTTGTCTCTTCTTGGATTTGATCCTCTGTACAAAAAATGTGACCATCATCTTGAGTAAAACCTCTAACTCTCATCAAGCCATGTAAAGTTCCCGAAGCTTCATATCTATGACAAGAACCAAATTCGGACAATCGAATTGGTAGATCCCTGTAAGATCTCAGTCCTTGGTTGAATACTTGTACATGACAAGGGCAATTCATGGGCTTAAGGGCATTTGTTCTTTTTTCATTTGCATGGTCTTCATCGATTTCTGTAATGAACATGTTTTCTCTATATTTATCCCAGTGTCCTGACGCTTCCCATAACTTCCTATCTACTATTTGAGGAGTATTGATTTCTTGATAACCATACTCATCTTGTTTTGTTTTNATGAAATCTTTCAAAGCCGAATAGATAGCCCACCCTTTTGGGTGCCAGAAAACCATCCCAGGAGCTTCTTCCTGAAAATGGAATAAGTCGAGTTGTCTTCCAAGTTTACGGTGATCTCTTTTTTCTGCCTCTTCCTGTTGAGAAATATAATTTTCTAGATCTTTATTTTGAGGCCACGCAGTTCCATAAACTCTTTGAAGCATCTCATTTTTTGAATCTCCCTTCCAATACGCTCCAGAAACCTTCATTAGTTTGAAAGCCTTTAGGTGTCTCATATTTGTTACATGAGGCCCACGGCACATATCTATGTATTCTTCATGATGATAAAGAGCAATGATTTCATTTTCAGGAATTTCTTCAGCAAGATTAACCTTGTAAGGCTCATTTCTTTTCTTGAAGGTATCTATAGCTTTCTTTTTAGAGACTACTTCCCTTACAACATCGTATTTTGTTTTAGCTAGTTTTTTCATTCTAGCTTCTATCTTCTTTAAATCCTCATCTGTTAGTGATCTTTCAAGCTTGATATCGTAATAAAAACCATCCTTGATGACAGGACCTATAGCCATTTGAGCATCTGGATAAATTTGTTTTAAAGCATGAGCAAAAAGATGTGCACAAGAGTGCCTAACTATCTCAAGTCCTTCATTGTCCTCGATAGTAACAATTTGTAACTTACAATCCTCTGTAATTGTTTCAGAGGCATCAACTAACTTCCCGTTTATTTTTCCAGCAACAGTCGCTTTTGCTAAGCCTGAACCAATATCTCTCGCAACCTCATCTATGGAAATAGGTTGATCGTAACTTCTTTTAGAATTATCAGGGAGAGTAATTTGAGGCATATTCAGTGGTGTCCCATACCAAAGGGCACATGTGTTAAAAACTATATTCTAATTTAAATTTCAATTTAAGGCGATAAGAGAGTCTTTTTCCAATCTTTTTTTTCTTTTGTATAGAGATATCTTTTGTGAAGCCTATTCCTTTGATCTATCCAAAATTCAATGGAGTCAGGAGTTAGGATAAAACCTCCCCACCTAGCAGGTCTTTGAATCTCTTTGTTTAGATTTTCCTCTTCAAAAGCCTTGGATCTTTCTACCAGATCTTCATAGGAAGATATCTCTTTACTTTGAAAAGAAANAGATGCNGAGATTTGNGAACCTCTTGGTCGGGATAAAAAGTATGCATCATTTTCNTCATTAGTTACTTTAGAACAAGTGCCCTCAATCCTAATCTGTTTATTGGTTTTAGCCCACCAAAAATTAAGTGCTACATATGGAGATTTAGAGATTTGTTCTCCNTTATTTCCCTCATAATCTGTAAAGAATACAAAACCTTCATTAGAAATTCTCTTTAAAAGAACCATTCTAGATGTGGGCTTTCCTTCGGAATTTAGAGAAGCCAAATTCATGGCATGNGGTAATGCTACTGAGTTCTCTTCAGCTTCTTTNATCCATTCATAAGCTTTTAANATAGGATCATNNAAATCCTTTGATGCTTCAAATAATTCCATTTATTTTTTTGAGGANACCCAATAATCAAGACTCATANACTTTCCTCCACCTANAGANAACAACATAAANAACATCAAACCATAAATCGAGGCAAACTCAATACCATTAGCTTCATGCGGCCATCCGTTTTCATAATGAACAAGATATCCGGCAAAAAACATTACTACAAGAAGGGGTAATGAGACCCACCTTACAAAAAGACCCACTAATAGCAATGCACCCCCTCCAGATTCAATAATTATGACTAACCAAGAAGCTAAATCTGGTAATGGAACCCCGAGAGCTCCGAGATACCCTGAAAATTTTTCTAAATTTTCTATTTTTTCAACACCAGCAAACCAAAATACAAAGAAAAGGTACACTCTTATTAAAAATAAAGGTACAAAGTCNAATACTGAAAGTTTTTTTAAAAAACCATCAAAACTCAATATAAATCTCATTTTAGACCTTCCTAACTATAACGCTTCCTACAGAATAACCTGCACCAAAAGAACTTATTACACCCTTCTCATCAGACTTAAAATCATCTTTATACTGATGAAATGCAATTATAGAGCCAGCAGAGCTAGTATTTGCATAGTCATTTAGAATGATTGGCATTTCATTTTCATCTGGATCTCTTCCAAGAAGTTTCTTAGCTATAAGTAGATTCATGCTTAAATTTGCTTGATGAAGCCAAAGTCTTTTAATTTCGCTAATTTCCAAGTTCAGCTCATTTAAATGATCGCTTATGTGCATTTGTACTATGGGAACAACTTCTTTGAAGACACTCCTCCCTTTTTGAATGAATAGTTTGTCTGATGAGTTTGGATCAGAGTCCTCTGGAGAATTAAGAAATCCAAAGTTATTTCTTATATTGTTAGAAAATTTAGTCTGTAGTTGAGTACCCAGTATTTCAAAACTAAATGAGGAGTCTTGTTGGCGCTCCAATATTACTGCAGTGCATGCATCACCAAATATAAAATGAGCATCTCTATCTCGAAAATTAAGGTGGCCAGAACAAATTTCTGGATTAACAACCAATATTTTGTCTGCAACTCCTGCTTTAATGTCGTTGAAAGCATTTTGAATAGAGAATGTAGCAGATGAACAAGCAACATTCATGTCATATGCATATCCTTCGATGCCCAATTCCTGCTGAACCTCTATTGCAATCGCAGGGTAAGCTCTTTGTAAATTTGAACAGCCACATATCACAGCGTCAATTTCACTTGCATTAGTGTTAGCTTGATCTAAGGCTTGTTTAGATGCGGCCACAGCCATCTCAGCTAATATCGAGAGTTCATCATTTTTTCTTTCTTTTAATTTAGGACGCATTCTAGAGATATCTAAAATACCTGCCTTGTCTTGAACATATCTTCTTTCTATTCCAGAGGCCTTTTTTATAAATTCAGAACTAGAGGGTACAAGCGCTTCCATTTCACCAGTTGATATGCTTTCTTGATTTTCATTATTATAAGATTCGACATAACTATTAAAGCTCTCAACCAATTCTTCATTAGTTATATATTCTTTTGGTGTAAATAAACCGGTACCTGAGATAAAAACAGACATTTACAAATAATATGTTAATTGGACTTAATAAGCTTACTTTAATTTATTTTTTTTCTCTATTTCTTCATAAGCCGCTTGAATTTCTATAAATTTTTCTTTAGCTTTTTCCAAAAGTTCATCCGGCAATCCCTTTGATAATAGAGTATCTGGATGAAATTCTTTTCTTTTTCTTTGATAAGTTTTTTTGATATCAGCAAAAGACATATTTTCACTTACGCCAAGAACGTTATAAGCATCTCGTAATTCCGAACCAAATTTTCTTTTGTTTATTTCAAATAAATTTGGGTCAATACCAAAAATATTTATAGCTTGAATCAGTAGTTCTTCTTCGGCCTTATCAAGATATCCATCAGCCATTGATAATTCAAAAAGAAGTTCGTAAAACATTATCAAAGCAGAAGGATTTGATGAAAGTAATGAAGCAAGCTGCTCAGCATAATCTTTGAACGAATTAGAATCATCCTTTGCATGATTAAATATTTGAATGGCAAAAAGTCTTTGATCTGAGGGGAAGTTAAATCTTTCTTTAATGAATAAATCAACTTTATCAACTTCCTCCCTAGTAACTATTCCGTCTGCCTTAGCTATTTTTGCAAAACAAGCAAAAAGTGCTGTAAAAAAAGCGGCTTGATTTTGTTGATTATTACTTGGTCTAGGTTGATTATCAGAAAGCTTTGATCCTATGATTGCACCGATGATTCCACCAATTGGACCACCCAATGTGAATCCGATCATTCCGCCTATGCCTGCTTTCCAAAAACTCATATTTTAGCTATTGTAATTAAGTTAATTTTATATAAAACTAGTTTCGGTAATAAAGGGGAGAAAATGAGTTTACCTGTTGTAAATTATTTAAAATTACCTGAAGGAGAAGATCCTTATTTGGAGGGACATAAATGCTCAAATTGTGGGTCAATATTCCTTGGTGAAAGAAATGTTTGTTCAAATTGCTTTTCTAGGGACACAATCGAAGCAGTAAAGCTCAGCAATACTGGGAAACTTTATTCATATTCCATAGTTTTCAGGTCTTTTCCAGGAATAGATGTCCCTTATATCTCTGCAATAGTTGACCTAGATGGTGGGGGAACTGTTAAGGGAAATTTGATAGATTGTGAACCAGACCCAGAGAAAATAAAATTTGATATGCCGGTTGAAGTTGTATTTGATGACGCACTCGGCAGGAAAGATAAAGATGGAAATAGCTATATAAGCTATTTCTTTAAACCAATTTCTTAGAGGAGAAAAAATATGAGTGATGTATATGTTTTAGGCGTAGATATGATTAAATTTGGCAGATTTCCAGAAAGAACGGTTCCAGATTTAGGTTCTGAGGCAGCTTTACTTGCTTTAGATGACGCAGGTTTGTCAATCGGTGATATGGAAGCATTCTATTGCGGTAATTTAGGCCAAGCCAATGCAATGGTTGGACAAAGAATTCTTCAAGAAATAGGACAAACGGGAATTCCAGTCGTGAATTGTTCAAATGCATGTGCTACAGGCGCCACTGCTTTCAGGGAAGCATGGACATCAATAAAAGCTGGATTATATGACGTGGTGCTAGCGGTAGGTGTAGAGCAAATGGGTACTGGACTGTTAGGTGGTGCTGGAGGTGGTGCCGGAATACCCAAAGAAGGTCTATTGGGATCTGGAACAATGCCTGCGGTTTTTGCGGAAGCGGGTATGGAACACGCTAGACAATATGGTACAACATTTGAGCAATTCGCTAAGATTTCTGTGAAAAATCATCATCACTCAACCATGAATCCTAAAGCGCGCTATCAAATTGAGACTCCCCTAGAAGAGGTGATGAATGCTGAGATGATTTCATATCCAAATACAAAGTTGATGTGCTCCGTGAATGTTGATGGAGCGGCAGCAGCAGTTTTAGTTTCTGAAAAGAAAGCAAAAGAACTTGGAATGCAAAGAGCTGTCAGAATAAAAGCTTCAGTCATGACGAGCGATCCATATCAGGAAAGAGACCTTGTGATGCCAGATGTAAATAGCTGTACACGCAAAGCTGCAGCTGAAGCCTATGAAATGGCAGGCCTTGATTCCAAAGATATTGACTTAGTAGAACTTCATGACTGTTTTGCTACAGCTGAGATGCTGCACTACGAAAATCTGGGCCTATGTGGAGATGGTGAAGCAGGCAAACTGATAGATGAAGGTGAAGTTGAGTTGGGTGGAAGAATACCGGTCAATGTATCAGGAGGACTCTTATCTAANGGTCACCCACTCGGTGCAANNGGNATNGCAAATATATATGAAGTTTGTNCTCACTTAAGAGGTGANGCCGGNAANAGACAGGTTGAGAATGCAAAAATTGGTCTTACCCATGTCATTGGTTTAGGCAGTGCTTGTGGNATCCATATTTTAGAGAAAGTCTAAAATGTTAATAGGAGTTGTGAGCGATACGCATAACAATCTCCTTAACATTGATAAGATAATTGAGATATTCAATGAAAAAAAAGTTGAATCAGTTATCCATACAGGGGATATAACCAAGGCGCACTCTTTAGAAAAATTCTCAAGTCTAAACTGCGATTTTTTCGCGGTATATGGAAACAATGATANAAATGAATTNGGATTGGACAAAGTTGCTATCGACTGCAATTTCATAATTCAAGATCCACCTATGACTTTAGATAGGTNTGATAGAAAAATAGCTGTTTTTCATGAACCCGAGCCTATCAGTGAATTTTTAGCAGAGGATAATGAGGTAGACATCATTCTACACGGACACACTCATAGATACAGAGAAGAGTACATTAACAAAACTCTACTTTTTAATCCGGGTGAATCAGCTGGTATGTTGAAGGGCAAAAATGCTGTTGGATTAATTGACCTTAAAAATTTAATTGCTAAAAGAATCTTTTTTTAATCTGAAATACTATAAAACCAAGCAAAAGACTCAAGGGCAAAGTAAGAATTAAAGGCCGTAAGGGTCTCAATGAGAAATTTCTTTCAAAAATAAAATTAAATAAAAAGGTGTAAATAGATGGGGCTAAATTTGGGTCGGATATACTTATTTGGGATGGTGTGAGTAATAGCGTTGATACAAGAAAAAATATATACAAATAATACTTTTCGAGATACCGAGAAATCATATGGGCAACAACAATAGAACAACATATATATATTAACCAATACATGCTATTTAAGGATTTCTATTATTTCTTTTTTCAATAACTTTTTCCTCCAAGGTGTTATCTCTCTAAAAGCTGGATCTGCACCCTCGAGCAATGCTATCCTCAATAAATCTTTCTGAGCTTTCTTAGAGAAAAATAAAGTAGGATTTATCCTTTCTTGCTTTGCTATCTCATTTACCTTTAGGTTCAATTTATATAAAAGTTCATTTTCTTGTTCCCTCGGAATAGACCTTCTTATATTATTTTCTGACATTTGATTTTCAAATGTATTGCTAACAAGTTTTTGAATATCTTCATCATGCCAATAGTTCTTACCAGAACTCCTTAGAAGTTCTTTTTGCTCAAGATAGAGAGGAATTAAATATTCAACATCAAGGGCGGCATACTTCAATTGATCATCAGAAAGAGGTCGTTTGAGCCAATTAGATCTTGTCTCTTTTTTATTGAGTATTATGCCTAATTTCTTTTCTACCAATCCCTGATAGCTTATGGAGTACTCATTTTCTAGGAACGAATTAGCCAATTGCGTATCGAAAATATTTTCCATCTTTTGGTTTGACCAAGAAAAAATTGCCTCTAAATCTTCTTTACACGAATGAAGAATTTTAAGGACATAATTTGAGAAAAGAAAATTTGCTGCATTTTTTGGTTCTTTGATTTGTACTGTGTCAATAAGATAGATTTCCTCTCCGTCATTCACCTGCAAAAGAGCAAGTTTCATATTATCTTTTGATGTTCTCCTGAATTCAGTATCTATGGCAACATATGGTTTGTCGATTAACTCGTCATTGAGAAAAGCCAAATCTTCTATGTTTTCAATAAAAGTATACAAGAGGTCTAGTTTTTTGAGAGGTTTTGCTGGTGGACTATATCAATGACGCTTTCTTCAGGTGAAAATCCTGATACGACTTTTTTAAGAATATCAATTAGCATTAAAACATCTCCATTTTCATCAGCTTTTTTTAATGATTCTAAATGTTTTTCCAATTCTACTGAGGATATTGAAATCTCTTCAGCTCTTAGTATCTGCTTATGATCAGTTTCGCTAACATTGTCACCAATCAACAACTCCTCATATAGCTTCTCACCAGGTCTTAATCCGGTGAATACAATTTCTATATCGCCACTTGGATTTTTTTCATCTTTAACTTCCATCCCGCTGAGATTAATTAGTCTCTTAGCTAATTCATAGATTTCTACAGGTTCCCCCATATCCAGTACAAAAACATCACCTCCCTGTCCCATAGCCCCTGCTTGAATAACCAATTGTGCTGCTTCAGGTATAGACATGAAATAACGAGTTACCTCCTTATGAGTAACAGTAACAGGACCGCCATTCTTTATTTGTTGTTGAAAAAGGGGTATTGCTGAACCTGATGATCCTATTACATTTCCAAAACGAACCATGGTCATCCTCGTTTTACANTCAACTGCAAGAGATTGAAGTATCAGTTCNGCAAATCTTTTTGTTGCNCCCATTATATTGGTCGGTCTTACAGCCTTGTCTGTAGAGACTAATACAAAGGTATCGACATTAGACTCAANTGCTGCTTGAGCACAAGACATCGTTCCAAATATATTNTTTTGAACAGCTTCGAAGGGATTTTCTTCAACTAATGGAACATGCTTATAGGCCGCAGCATGATAAATTGTATCAACACAAAAAGCATTACATACCTCCATTATTCTCTTTTTGTTTTTTATACTTGCGAGTATTGAAAAGACTGCGGGCTTTTCAGAGTAAGTTTCAATTTCATTTTTAATTGAGTATAAAGCATATTCATTTGAGTCAAGAAGAATGATCTTGGAGGCACCATTTTTGACTGATTGCCTAGATATTTCTGAACCAATTGAACCTCCCGCACCAGTAATCAATACTACTTTATCTTTGATATTTTCATTAATTAAGTTGTGCTTTGCCTCAACCTCATATCTGCCTAGTAAATCTGTGATATCGACTTCTTTTAATTCGGAAACCGAAATTTTTCCTTGTGCTAACTCAGCTAAACCTGGGAGAATTCTGACTCTCAGCGAATAATCTTCAATTTGCTTTAATAATGATCTCAAAGTTGATTTTGATGCAGATGGCATTGCAATAAGCACTTCATCTATCTTCCCTCTTTGAGCCAGTTTCTTTAATTTATCAGGATGGAGAACTTTAATTCCGCCTAAGTAAGTACCCTGAAGTGACTGATTATTGTCAACAAATACAGTTGGTTCCATTTCTTGACTAACTCTTAAAGCACTTGCAAGCTGAATACCTGCTGACCCAGCACCATATATAGCAACCTTTTTATCAGACTCCTGTTGGGAGAGGTAGAGTCCAGCACCAAGTCTTGAGGTAATCATTAAAAAGCCAAAAGTTAGTATTCCTACTAACCAACCGATTATAGTTATCAAAGGTTCAGTATTTGAAAGATTTAATGATTCAAGTAAAAAACCATAAAAGAAACTCATCAGTAGATTCAGAATAAACACAATAGCTATCGCTCTAGCTATTATGATGGACACACTAAAGTCAAGGTATCTAACAACTGAACTATAAACACCTAAGAACCAAAAGGTTGTAACACAGAATATTGGCAACCAGATCAGTCGAATAAATTGCTCTACATGAATTGATCCAATACTGATATCGCTGATTGTTAGCGCCAGCAAACTTGAAAGCGCCANGCAAATAAAATCAGTCAANAGAACAATTAATTTTTTGTTGAANCGAGAGGTTGATATCAATGTCTTTTTTAAACTCATCTTTTAAGTAAAGATCAATGTGAGATATTAACCCTTTTTAACACCTTTAATGCAGTAAGCCATATGATATAAATATCAAATCTAAAAGANTTCTCTTTTAGGTAATTTAGGTCAAATTCNACTTTCTCTTGTATTGAAAGATTATCCCTTCCGTTTATTTGTGCAAGACCTGTAATTCCTGGAAGGAGACTATGTACGCCCACTTCAGTTCTCAAAAACACTAAATCATCTTGGTTATGTAATGCAGGTCTTGGACCTACTAGAGACATATCCCCAATCAAAATAGAGTAAAGTTGAGGCAGTTCATCGATACTATAATTCCTTAAAAATTTTCCAACTGGAGTGTAATACGTTGAGGGATCTTGCAAAAGGTGGGTTGCTACATCTGGAGTATTTGTTGTCATGGTTCGAAACTTAGGCATCATGAAGATAATGTTATCTTTTCCAATTCTTTTAGACCAATGGATGATTGGGCCTTTGGAAGTAAATAATATTGCCAAACTTATTACGGCAATAGGCATTATNAGAATAATTAATAGAACAAAAGATATTAATAAATCAAAAAAGCGTTTCATTTAGATGTCTTAATTTCAATTGAGCTTGAAAACCTAAAGATTCAATTTTACTAGAAGAAAATTTATCATCTTCCAATAATTTACCAATCTTGTGGCCTAGAGGACCTGGAGTGAATCTAAACATTTTTAAGACGAATAAAGGCAACCTAAATCTTGGNGGTGGTTTATTCGATAAATCAAGGANGGTATCGTAAATTTCTGTGGTAGAGTAATCGTAACCATCAGTAACAGTATAAACTTGTCCATTTTCTCCCATTTTTTCAATTAACACTATAGCCTTTACGAGATCATCAACATGTATCATTGACCTTTTATTATAAATTTTAGGAAGTGGAGGACACCACCCTCCTTCAATTGCCCTTTTAATGAGAGATAGATTCCCTTTAACTTCTTTTCCGTAAACTAATGCAGGCCTGACTATACACACCTTCATATCAAATTGCTTCGAAATTCTAAGAAGTTCCGATTCNGCTTTTAGCTTAGTACCTCCATAAATATTCCTGTATTCGCTTGAAACTGGTTCAGACAGAGAGTTCATGGTACCTGCCTTGACACTGCTTATAAAAATAAAATTTTTTACACCCGCTTCTGCAGATTGAAGTGCTAATTTTATTGTTGCATCAACATTGAGTGCAATATAAGTCTGAAGAGATTTTTTAGGATTAGATAAATCATGAGCATGCCCGGCAAGGTGAAAGACTGAGTTAACTTCTTTAAAAACCTCTTCCTTCAAACAATCTTTTTCAAGATCACACTTAACATCTCTTTCTCTTGATTGCATATGTCGAGAAACGCCTACTACGTCGTATCCCTCTTTTTCTAGCAAATAGGAAAGTCTAGAACCAATAAAACCGGATGATCCCGTTACAATAGATTGCATAATTTTATGTTATAGACTGAGACACTTGAGACTGAAGAAAAAATTAATTCATAAGTTCATGATATAAAGAATAATGCTGTCTTATAACCTTTTTTTCGTCAAACTTTTCTTTAGCATATTGATGAGCTTGTCGACCCATCTCTGCTGAGTATTCGTGATTATCTAGCAATTTATTTAAAGCAGTTACTATAACCTCTTTATTTCTTGCTTCAACTAATAAGCCAGTTTTGCCTTCTATAACTGCATCTCTACACCCAGGATGATCTGTAGTTATTATTGGTATTCCACATGCAGAAGCTTCTATTAGAACTTTAGGAATACCTTCTTGATAGTAAGATGGTAAAACGAAAATTGTAGCTCGCGAGAGTAATTCACTCAGGTCTGATCGGTTTCCGAGATAGCTAACTCCATTTTTTTTACATAAAGTTAATATCTCCTCTTCAGATATAGAAGTTGGAGTGTATTCATCAATTGGTCCAGCTAACAAAAATTTTATTTGATCATTATATTTCTTACGATAAAGATCTGCTGCTTCACAATATTCCATAACACCTTTGTCTCTTAGTATCCTACTTGCCATTAGAACAGTATCATGACTCCTTTCTATGGATGGTTTGAATTTATCTAAATTAACTCCTGAACCTGAAATAATGCAAATTGATTCCTGTTTGCAAACCTTATTTTCTAAAATAATGTTTTTATCAAACTCATTCTGACAAATGATCAAAGAAGTTTGCGGTTTAAAAATAATTCTGTAAATAATTAAGACTACTTTGAATCTTAATCTCTGATAGAGACTCGTATAATTTATTATTGGACCCATACCTGATATGGCTCCGATAAATGGAGTATTTGTTAATCTAGAAACCAATCCTAAAAAAATTATTGGTTTTATAGTTACAGCATGGATGAGATCAGGCTTTTCTCTAACAATTAACAGCAAGACCCTGGTTAACTCATAGAAGGATTTAAGGATTCCATTTGAGGTACGAGTTAGTGGACTTTGGAATACTTCAAAATCTTTTTTATCTCTTTCAAAACTTTTATTTGATATGTCGGCATAAACGCTCATGTTGACGTTGTTCAAACTTGCCTCTTTTGCTATGGGTAATCTGTGAGAATAAAAAAACCAATCGACATTAACGAACATAAAAATTTTTTTAAAAGTATTCATGTTACTCACTTAAAGATATTAATTAAGTTNTAGTACTCCAAAGTTTTGAGATAACCTCTGATTTAACGTCCTCGAATGATTTTGTAGAGTCTATTAAAAAGTATCTTTCTCCTAAAAATTTGACTCCTTCATTTACATAAAACCTAGCTTTTAACTCTGTCTCAGTTTCTTTTCCAAATTTAGTTCTCTTGTCATTTCTCTCTAGTGCAACTTCAAGAGGAACAGATAAATGGAATAATTGATTAGCTGATTGAATAGTATTGTAAAAACTATTTTCTTTCNNATAAAGGAATTGGTAAAAACGATTTCTGGTTTTGTCNTATGGGATTCTAGGAGAATCCATTTTACCTACAGTCAAGCCAGGATAACGATCACAAATTACCAAATAACCTTTTCTGCTAAGATTATGAGCTTTCAATGATTCAATCTTCCGGTCATATGCTAAACACAATGCCCGAAGAGCATGTATTGTTGAGATACTAATCTTGGGGGCTTCCTTCACTTTAATTTCTTTAACTCTTAACCTTCTGACTATGCTTAAGCTCTTGAATAAGAAATTAGGAAAAAAGGTTATTAGATTAGAAGAAGGTCTTCCTAAATGAAAAATTTTGACTGAAAATTCTTTTGAGAAAGTGTTCTTTAGCTCTTTAACAAGTGTTGATTTACCAGATCCATCCAACCCACAGATTGCAATTACAAATCCCGGATCAAATAATTTTTTTCTTTTTATAAATATTTTGTTAACCAATCTTTTATTTAAGCTTTTATATTGGTGTAAGAAATGTCGCATTAAATTCCGTCTTCTGAATCCACGCAAAATTCCTTTTAGATAAAACGAATAAGAAATTTTTTGCAATAAAGATCCAGACTCGAATATTTTCTTCATTTCATAGGATATTTCCTCAGTTATATACAAGTCAGGAATGCTTTCAGGATTGCTACTTCTTTGGATTATGTCCCATTCTTTCGAATACTTCTTTCTCTCCCTGAGATACTGCAAAATCCCAAACATCGAGCCAATTTTTATAAAGTATCTTATTAAATAAATATTCTGTTTTGCGTTGTAGGTTAGAGAAGGCAAGAGTTCTTCCCGAGTAGTGTTTTCAAGAATATATTTTTCCAAAGGTAAAACATAATTTTTTGAAATATGTTCTCCGGTTACAATTTTGTAGTAGACATGTAGATGGGCAAATTTTTTTGTTTTAGGGTCAAAGCCATAATAATGCTCGATAAATGGATAACTTGCTTGATAAGAACTCAGTTTTTTGAAATTACAATGCTCAGTAACTTTTTCAAACTTGCCTTTGTATTCTAAGGGTATAAAAAGATCTAAATCTCCCTCCCCCATTAAATTTTTTTCTAATGCACCATAGCCTTTCCAATTGCAAAAAGGTATTACTTCAGAATGTAAATTTGTAAAAAGAGCTTTTAATACTTCAATCATCTCCGAATATAATAAGATTCTTACTAAGATGAGGGTACTGATCTATAAGATAACACTCTATGTCTCTGTTTCTGCTCATAAAAGAATCTACATTTAAGTATTTGAGGCGTTTATGTCCTCTAGATTTTAATCTTTCTTTGATAGTAGAGGACCCTGGGTTTGGTAAAAAAATTACTTCAATATCACTTAATTCAGACCTTAATAATTCCAAAACAAGATGAGTTTCAGTATTCTGAAAAAGAAATGGAAGGTGTGAGATGCCCTCATCCACAATCATGATTTGTCCTGAATCGATGTAATTTTTTTTTAAATCTACAAAAATCCCAAATTTTGAGACTGCATTCCTAAAAATATTCATTCTAAATGCAAATGAACCCTGTTCTTTTAGAGACCAACTCAATAGTAAATGGATTTTTAAACGTAGATAAATTAACCCTCTAATAAAATTAATTAGCTTCAAAAACAAACCCTGCTTATAAACTTGAGGTTTAATTCCATCAAAAGTGTAGGTATTCATTAACGTGGATTTACCACTGCAAGGTTGTCCTGTTATCTCAACTAAATTCATCTCAAGTCATTTAAAAGAGGGGGCTGCTCATAGAGATTTATATATCTCCTTGTAAGTGCTCAACATATTATTNNCGCTAAAGTTTTTTATGGAATACTCTCTNGATAGTGACCGACTNCCTTTAATTTTATTGAGATTAACGCTTATGTATTTTAAAGCTTCTATAATTTGGTCTTCATCCTCGGANTCCACATACATACACCGCTCNTNNGGAGGAGAAATCTCGTTATGTGGAGGTATTTTTGANANAACCATAAAACAACCTGCATACATAGATTCTAGAATGGCTATCGGTAAACCTTCTCCTTTTGATAATGATATAGAAACATCTGCTTCAAGCATGTGCTCTATAGCTAAATCTCTCGAAACCCTCCCTTTAAAGTTTATTTTGATATTGTCTGGAACTTGCTTTGAAGCCTTTAAAAGGCTCTGTCTCATATTGCCATCTCCCAAAAAGATAATTTCAGCACTTAGTTTTGATTTTTTTAATGCTTCCAGTAATGCAATTTGATTTTTTGTTTTGTTTAGTGCGCCAACACANACAATCTTTAACTCATNATTTTTTGTGTANTGAATATCGCTAGATCTGCTTGTATCAACATCATCTATCCTNTTATGATCAAAACCATTAACCACGGCTATGGTTTTTTTATTAATAAATTTATCAANNAAGGNAGGTATGCTTTTTCTNCTAGATTCACCGCAAGTNCAAACTTTTTCTGANANGCACATAATAATGAAATCAAGTATTTGATTTCTAATTTTTAAGACTTCCCAGCTATTATGAAGAGTAAAAACAGTTTTNCTAAGAAGNTTTAATTTAAATGGAAATAGTGAAATTAAAAAAATAATTCCTGTGAGTCCACTGTGNACGTGAATCACATCAAAATCATTTNTATNTAAAAGGTTTTTAAGGATGCGGAGCATCTTGAATATAGAACCTTCACCATTNAATGNATCAATGTCGGANTGCACAGCAATATCATTNTTAAAAAGAGAACAAAAGGTTTGATTTACCTCGCTTTTCAATCCAAGTGAAAATTGATTATATGGGGCACTNGTAGAATTTAATGTTGTGGCTAGTCTTAATAATTTCATGAGTATAAAAGTTTTATGGAATCTCAAAANAATTTNCTTTATGGAACTTTATTCNTTCTNAGNTTGCNAATTTAAATTCACATTCTAGATTCAAGCCAGGAAACTAATGAAAAAAGNCCATAGTATGCTCTCTTATGATGCATTTTCCTTCTTTTTANCAAAGCATTTCCATCTATCTTNNTTTGTCGTTTTAAAAANGAATTAGCCTCATCATTAAAGATTTTTTCATATGAGTTTGTTTTCCATCCAAATCCAGTTTTAGGTAGGTTCCAACCAGAGTGAGGTATCTGATTTTGATATAATTTTTTTAAAATAGTTTTTTGTCCATCTTCCATCATGACTGAAGAGGAGATACTTAATGCAGCATCAATAATGTCGTTATTCAAAAATAAAGGTCTTGCTTCAACAGAATTGAACATAGAGGCTCTGTCTACTTTATATAGCATTTGGTAGGGTAACTTAAATTTTAAATTTAAAATTCTCCACTTATCTAGAGGTCTAAGACCTGATAAGTCTTTCAAAATAGTTGTTACATAATGTAAAGGATCATAATCTGATCGAATAATGCCTTGCCATTCTCTTTTCTTGAAACCATTGCATGATAAATCAACTAAGAGATCTTTTTCATTCATAAATAAACGCTCTAAATCGAAGTACCTAAATCTTGAGAGCAGTCCATTGATAATCTTTCCTGGAAACCGTATGAGAAAATCAAATTTCTTATCCAGAAGCTTTTCAATCTTATTCAAATTACCAAAAGACGAATATCCACAAAATAACTCGTCTGCACCATCGCCAGTGAGAGCTACAGAGTAGCCAGAAGCTTTTATGGCTGAAAAAACAATATTGCTTGGAATAACAGAAGTATCATCGAAAGGACTTTCACAAATAGTAGGAGTTAATTTTAAAGAATCTTCAACATCTGATGAGTCAATTTTTTTAATAATATGATTTTCATGCCCTAGAGCTTTAGCTAGAGAGGATGCCCTCTGCTCGGAATCATCATGCTCTCCAAAATCAGCCGTGAAGCCACATAAGCCTTTTTGCTTATTTCTTGCATTAGAAAAAATTAAACTTGAATCAACTCCTCCACTGAATAAACAGGCGACATCAATACTGGCAAACAGTCCATCCTTCATAGAGTAATCTAATGTATCTGTTATTAGCGTTGTAGCAGTTTCTAAATCATCTATTTCATTAGTTATCATTGGCTGCCAGAAAGAATAAGACTCATGAGCTAAAACTTTTCCATCATGTAATGAGAAGCTCTTAAAGTATCCTGGCTTAACGGAATATAAATTCTCAAACATAGTATTCGGTGATGGAACAAAGCCATATGTTATGAAATCAATATAGGANTCCTGACGAATTTTCCCACAAAACCTTTTAGGTATAAGGTTTTCAGTAGAACCAAAAAAAACTGATTTTTGGCTTGANGAGTAATAAAGTGGTTTTTGTCCNACTCTGTCCCTAGCTAAGGTNAGGGTTTTCTTTTTTTTATCAAAGTATACGATTGAAAAGAAACCATTAAATTTTTCAAAGGCTTTATTTCCCCAATGAGATATAGATATGGCAACTACTTCCGTATCAGAAATTCCCTTAAACTCGTATCCNAGAGANAGTAATTCNGATTTNAAAGTGTCTTTGTTATATAAATTTCCATTAAATAGGAGAACTATATCTTTGTAGACCATGGGTTGCTTTCCATCGCTTGCATCTCCCTGAACTATTAATCTTGAATGAACACCATAGAAGTTTTCAATATCAATACTNTCTATNTGATCTGGACCTCTNCGCTTAAGGAGAGGTTCCACTTCATTAATATGATTAAGNAGATCTTGAGTCTCTATGTAACCAAAATTTCCTAAAAGACCGCACATAAATTCAAAGATCTAGGGTTTTATCCCATTGTTTCATTATGTTATCAACAGAGTATTTTTCTCTCAACAATGTTGCATTTTTAGAAATATTCAACCTAAGATTCTTATCAGAGATAAGTTTTCTTAAGGCATTCTCAAGTCCGAGCTCTTTTTCTGATGGGTGAACCAAAAGACCATTGATTCCATTCTGGATCATATCTCTTGGTCCTGTGTCACAGTCAAAGCTTACACATGGAATTCCATACGTCATTGCTTCTAACAAAACATTTGGAAAACCTTCTACAGAAGAACTTAAAACAAAAAGATCTGCCCTTTCATACCACTCAGAAATATTTCCTACACTACCGGGTAGATTAATCCTATTACTCATCTCAAGTTCATCAACTAATCTTTTCAATTCGAGCCTCTCTTCACCCTCTCCTAAAATTACTAATTCCCACTGAGTGTGATGATCTTTGATGGCATTAAATGCTCTTATTAAAAGATCAAATTGCTTATATTTATGCATCCTACCTGAAGCCAATATAATCCTCTTATCCTTATCAACTAACGAATCAGGTTTTATAGAGCGCTCATTATGCAGGGGCAAAGGATAAACAACAGGATTTGGAATAACAGTTGAGCTATTCTCAGGAAAATTCTTATTTAACCAACTTTTACTTTTATCAGTTTGTACAATAACCTCATCAGCTCTCTTGAAGAGTAATCGATAAAACCAGAATAATTTTTTGTTCAAAGTAGCAAAAGGCGTCCATGTTCTTTCACAGATTATAAGTCTNGTATTAAATCCCATNGTGGAGAGCGAGGTAGCTACATTNACTCTAGTTAAAAATGAAATTACTACATCTGGACTTAATTGTCGGATAAGTCTTCTTAATTCAATAAACTTCCAAATAAGATTTATCAATCTGCTCTTGGGAAAAATTTTACTATCACTTAAATGAAGCGAAGAAACATCATTGCTGACTTGATAATGATTTACTTTAGAACCTGTATAGGTAGAAATTAAAGTGACTTTGTAATTTTCTTGAGACCAATGATCACATAGTATTGAAACAACCCTTTGTGCTCCTCCTAAATTCATAGCACTAACTACGATAACAATGTTTTTTTTCACTGGAGAAACTAAAACCAATTAGCGATCGAATAATACAGAGTTAATATAAAGAAAGGAGAGTAACCAAAAGAAAAGGTTTGAATAGTCCCAACCTCCCCTCGTTTTATTAGGAAAAATAAATATAAGATGATTGCATTCCCTACGTATCTTATGAAAGAAGCATCAATGGTTAGGCCCATCAAATAAATTAAAATCAAACCGACTGACATAAAACCATATACATCTTTTAGAGCTTTTTTATTTATAAAAATTATCAAGAGTGCGACATAAAAGATAATCAAGTTATAGGCGATACTTGCAGAGACAACATCGACAAAATGGACTCGTGTACTACCTATTGCAATTACGAATGATCCAACTAAAAGTGTGATTATTGAAAAGATAAAAGGAGTTTTTATTCTTTTATTATTTAGGAANTTAAACAAAAAATACAAAGATATAATGGGCAACATAGATAAGTGCACTGCACTAGCTAAAAAGAATAGAATNTACCTNTTCAATCCTTTAAAACTTACAAAGCCTAACATTAGAATTGCAAATGCTATTCCTGACCTAATACCGGATGAAAATANAACTTGTACATTTGGTGTGAAAAACACCATTAANAAAAGAGGTAAGATATAAATTAAATATNTTTGAGATCTTANATTTATTGAATAAAGATAAAAAATAACAGAAGAAATGGCAAAAGCCATATAACTGAGNACAGAAATAGTNGTTATGTCGAAGAACTCAGTGAGCCAAAATACAGCTATCCTAAAAGCATAATCACCNCTAATCGTTACAACAGATGCATCATTTCCNGCCTCATCGAAGAAGTGNATATAAGANTTAATATCTCCACTTCCTAAAAAAAATTGTAACTGTAAAGAGATTACAATGAAGGAGCCGTAGATTATTGCTAAGAAAAATGAAAGTGCTTTCGTAAAAGTAACAGTTTTTATGGAAAGCGTTCTTTTTGGAAAAATTTCAGAGCTCATAGAACCATTTTAACTTCACAAGTTTAAATTGAAGTTATTTATTTAGACAATTTAACATGAGATTGCTCATATCAAAATTCTCTCTATGATCAATTAGGCCACAATAACTCAGAACTGCATCAGAGATGATAGATTCCTGATTCTGTAAAAACCTAGCTAAAGAGTCTGCTGTTTTGATTGGCGCACATGCGTTATATTTAATTAGGTATTCGTAATAACCATTATCAAATTGGTCCACAATACCCGATTTAACACCCAATGATAAAGCTTGGAGTATCGATGAAGATGACGTGGTTAAAAATGCATTACTTGAGCTGATAGCGGCATTGAAATCAAAATTATCAAATACTCTAAATTTAGAGGAAGCCATTTTCCCCCTTTGCCTTACATCTCCAACTAAATGTACATTAGTTGGTTTGTCAGCATCACAATATGAATAATATGTTATCTTTCCATTATCTTGGGTGTGAGTTTTTATCACCAGAATATAGTCTTGTATGTTTGCAAAACATTGAATCAAGAATTTTTCAGACAAGTATCTTTGGCTTTCTTCTTTAGACGGATCTGAAGCGTAGAAAATAATGTCTTTTTTGGAGGTTATCTCAAGAGTATTTTTTAAATAATTTACTTTTTTTTCTTCAAAAGCCTTCAAGCGATATTTAATTAAAGAATTACTCCCCTTATAATGAACCTTTGCATTTGAGGGCAATGCAAGTTTAACAGACTCAGTATTTTGAGACTCTGAAGAGCAAACAAGAGCGTCACAGAAAAAGATCTCCTCAAAAAGGTCACCTAATATAAAAATCCCTAAATTCTTAGCTTTAATGGCTAAATAATTATCAATAACATTCGTTTGTTGTCGATTTATAAGTATGTCAATTTTATTTGAGTAAAGAGAGTCGACCACATTAATACTTCTATTTAGATTGAAGTGGTATTTGAAAATTATAAGTATATCTGCAATATAACTTTCATGATTAAACAGCAAAGTCTTAAAACTGAATAGCCCTTTTACTGAAAGCTTTCTTTTGGAAATTGTCTCCCTAAAGTAGTCTTTTGGAGGTGTGCTAAAAAATCCATGACTATAAAGAATAATATTAAATTTTCTTTCAAGCTCTTCCACATAAGTTGTGTAAAAATCTTCTGGTCTCCTCCTAGGAAGNGCAAGCAAAGCCGTAGGTAAATTTTGGTTTNTATTCTTANAGTAGTAATAATCTGGTAGGGTNGTTTTNNTAATATGCATNNTAANCAATGANGCAACCCTCATAAATAATGAATTTAGGCTGATNATACTTGTNAGGATAAAGTTNGTTTTCCANTCAAGATTTGGAATCTCTCTATCAAGAAATCNTANAGCNTCNTTCATTATCGANACGGTCTGTTTGTCAGTGATAATTTGTATTTTTTCNGGCTTNCCATGGCAAAAGCCTTCAAGACGGTGAATGCAATTCAGNACNCCCATTAATTTTAATTTTGTNTGNCGTGTATAAAGTTGAAGAAGAGGAATCTTATGAATAGAAATTTNATTTAGAGANNNNGACTGTGTTAAGTGTTTNTAAAATTCTATGCTTAAAGCATCGATTTTACTTTGTTGAATNCCNATACTTATGCCGCTTAAGTTACCATCTTTTCTNAGCAAAAGATTATCCTGATCTAATCTATAAAGAATGACTTTTATGCCAGATTGGTTATGAGAACTNGACAAGAAACTAANAAANTTTATATATATTTTTCTTANAGGTTTCACTATGAAAAGTGAATCAAATGAAAGAATATTAGCCATTTTATNGAGTNGACNTTACTTTTATANNTNGNNAATNTTATGAGTTNTTGGATGGNATAAATTAAATATCTCTTTCAAGTANGTTTGATATTGTNGTGTGAGCTATGTGCCAACTATAAATACCAGATGAAAAGCTCAACAAAGGGAAGTTGATTATCTTNCAAATATAAGTTTAATCTATCAGCTGCATCCAGACCCTTGAGTTCCTCTACATCCTTCAATGAACCACAAATTAACTTTAATTTATTTGTGAAATACTTATGCGCCGAGTAAATAACATTATCTTCAACCCCCTCACAATTCAATCTTAGCAATACATCATAATCTTCAAATCTTGAGTCAAGATATTTACCTAACTCTTGAAAGAAAGTTTCGGAGGATATACCCAAAGTGGTCATATAGTCCTGATCAATAGATTCATATTTATTTTCAAATAATGAACTACCCTCTCCAAAAATGTTACCTTTTCCAAAATACAATTTAGTAATAACTGCAGGCCTAGAATCGTCCTCTGTAAGAGCTATGTTGAACAACAAATCCGCTTTCGGATAAAATTTCTTTTTTTGAACGATTTCTTTGTTTGCTTCTACAAAGATAGAGAAAAACCTTTCTTTTCTCTTCCTTATCTTTGCTCTAGCCTTAAATATTTTCATCAATTCAGAGTAACTTACAAATCTGCCTCGCTTTAGTAATCCTCCACTAATAAACCTTTTGAAAACAAAGAGATAAAAAGAGAAGCTAGAACCAAAAATCGATGAATGTTCCTGGGCAAAATGTGTACCAACATCTATCCAAATAATTTTTTTCATTTTTCAATGATATCCCAACTTGTTGCAGTGCCAGCTTCAACATCACTTGAAACTTTTTTTCCTATTATTTCATCAAAATATTTTGGAGGTAATCCAAAACCCGGCCTAATACTTTTGATATGCTCTTCAGAGAGCACATCACCCCTTTTTAAATTTGTGGTGAAATAAAGAGAGCGTCTAAATTGAACATTACCTTCTTCACTCGATTTTCTTCCATAATCAATATTTCCTAATGCTTCCCAAGTTGTTCTTGAATTATCAACTAACTCTTTTAACTCCTTTCGTTCCAATGAAAAAGAATCATCCGGTCCTCCTCCATTTCTATCCAGAGTTACATGTTTTTCAATGATGGAAGCACCTAAAGCGACTGCCCCAAGGGCGGTTGTATTTCCTAAAGTATGATCAGATAAACCAGTTACTAGACCATATTTTTCTCTCATGTCGGTTAATGTTCTCAGATTATAATCACCAACTGGTGCAGGATAGCCACTTACACAATGCAATAATGCAATTTCTTTACATCCTCCCTCTTTGGCGGCCTCTACGGCTTCATCTATTTCCTCAGCATCCGCCATTCCTGTGGAAATAATTATAGGCTTTCCAGTTTTAGCAACATACCGAATTAGGGGCAAATCTACGGCTTCAAATGAAGCGATTTTATATGCAGGTGCATTTAAATCTTCTAATAAATCAACTGCTGAATTATCGAATGGTGAGCTGAAGATAGTTATCTTGTTCTTATTGGCATATTCGAATAATGGTTTATGCCAATCCCATGGCATAAATGCACTTTCATAAAGCTCAAAAAGACTTTGGCCATCCCATAGTCCGCCTTTAATCATAAATTCAGGCGTCTTTAAGTCCATAGTAATTGTATCAGGCCTATAAGTTTGCAACTTTACTGCATCAGCCCCACAAGAAATTGCCATGTCAATAATGCGATAAGCATTTTCAATACTACCATTATGATTTGCTGACATCTCCGCAATAATGTATGGAGGTTCATATTGGTTAATTTTTCTTCCTTTAATCTGCATATTGAATTTATGTATTAATTAGCTCTTTTTATCATATTGACAATATTCTTACCCTCAAATTCTTTAATTTCTTGAGTTTTAAAACCAGATTTGAAATAGAAATCAATAGCTCGTTTATTGTCTTCGTAAACTTGCAAACTAATTTCTTTTACATTTAATTGTTCAAAAGCATACTTACTAGCAACCTCTTCAAGTAATCTTCCAGATCCAGGCTGATCAGAGAAAGGATTACTATAAATGCCAAAATCAATTGATACGTTTGGTTTAATTTTTGTGAAACTTATAGAGCCTAATACGGTCTTTTTAAATTTTATTAAGAAATATCTCTCAGTTGTTGATGACTCTAAATTAGAGATAAAATTTTCATGCTCTTCTTCAGAGATAATATTTTTGTTATGCATCCAATACCTTATGGATTCGTGATTACGCATTCGCAGGGTAAGAGCAAGATCATCTTTATTCAGATTAATATAGTTACACATCTTAATATCTTCATAATGCTCTAATGAAACTTCGTGATCACATAAATTATTAAAGGTCCTAGTACTCCCTTTTCCGTCACACACTTGTGATGCTAAATCGCTTGAGGCTTTCATCCATTTATTAGCGTTTTCTAAAGTGCCATTTATTTCTTCCACATTTCTTACTAATTTGATGATATTTTTTTTTGCTAAATTGTCTGCTAGAGATTTTTGATTCGATGCAGTTACTATTTGGATAGCAGGAAGTCCCATGCAACATCGCTCCCAAGTTGTTGTACCAGAGGCGCCAATAGCTATATCAGAAGACACCATTAACTCTGCCATCTTTTTAACATTTTCTAAGATTTGAATGTTCATGGGTAATTTATCAGCTAAAGATTTAACTTCATCTAAAAATGGTGAGTTTGATCCCATAACAACTGAAATATTTAACCCACTTGAAAGTTCACTTTCACTTAAGTGCGTGAGAACAGAAGATGTATGATTGCTTTTATCAATTCCCCCCATATTGATAAGTAGATTTTTAAGTTTTGGTTTTATCCTAGACCTTAAGCTCTTTGATCTTAACTCCGTAAATTCTGATCTTAAAAGAGCATATTTTGAACCAATGAGTAATTTACAGCGTGGTGGAACTAACTTTTTATATGAGCTTTTACTTTTATTGTAAGTTTGATCTA
>PAOE01000029.1 GCA_002707915.1 Gammaproteobacteria bacterium | reverse complement strand
AAACACTCCTGAGGCTGCAGATAGATATAGCATAGTTATTTTTTTTCCTTTTTGAGGAGTAAAAACAACTGGAGAATAAAATATGACATCATCATGAAGGAGAGAATCAAGCTTTGATGCCCCCTCTTTGCCACCGACTTTCATAACCTCATGCCATTTTTCAATTGCACTCATAATTTATTCCTTTTTTATAATAACTTTGTGTTGGCGGGGCTGGCAGGATTCGAACCTGCTACCTTCTAGTTCGTAGCCAGACACTCTATCCAAATGAGCTACAGCCCCATNATGGAGATTATAACTCNTAATGGGTTNANAANTTNCTTGGCTATCTANTNNTCNTNANNNATNCGNTNATAAACTTCTTCTCTATGNANTNTNANNTCTNGNGGGGCNGTAATTCCNATTCTTACTTGNCCTCCTCTTATNTCAAGAACNGTNATCTTGATGTCATCGCCAATGTACATTGACTCTTCAGCTTTCCTGCTAAGTACCAACATAAACCCTCCCCAGTAATTTATGGTATCTATACCTTAGCAGTAAAAAAAGGTAAGAAAAAGTCTTTTTACGTATTTTTAAGCACTTCTTCTAGCTTATCTAATGATGCAAGCATTCCTTGTCTNATGGCATCAGAAAATTCAGGTGGATCTATTTCAGTTGACCATTCAAAAATTGTTTTATCGTCTCTTTCGGTAAGTTTAATAGTAGCTAAATGATGAGAGATTGGAGCAATGGTTTCAATAGCAGAATATGTTAGTTTCATTTCATCATTGTCACAAGATAGTATTTCTTCAACAAGGCGACCCATTCCTTGCATTTTAAATACTCTTTTATTACCTTCCAACTCTATACTTTCAACACCAGGTACCCAGTCACATCTAGATATGTCGCTTATAATGCTCCATACAGAGGAAGCAGGATAAATAAGTTCTTTGATTTCTTTAATTTTCTCCATCAAGTCTTTTCCTTTTTTATCCTTATTTTATTTTTTTTACCTTTTATTTTTAGAAAAGTTGATCCAAACATACCAGATTGTAGTTCAACTCTATCTCCGGGCGTTGGTATGTCTTTCTTTCTCAAAGTTTCTATATTTCTCCAAAAGGACTGATCATTTAATTCAAAAATATAGCTAATTCCTGTAAACCTTACTCCAACTAGCACGAGATTTTTTTCTATAATTGACCTTTCTGCTTGGATTTTTAATTTAACCTTTTCATTGGTTTTTGGACTTTGTTTTTCTTCAAAGATTACTTGTTCTTGATCTACCAGAATTAGTTTTTTATCAGAGATAAAAAAACTATCAAAGCATTTCAAACGAGCTTCATTGTTTTCTATAGATACACATTCTTCAATTTCTTTAAAATCTTCCGTATAAATTACATTGAGGAAGAATAAAAAAAGAATTAAACCTATAGTTTTTTTCATTAGCTATTTTTTGAAGCTTCCGGAACCTCTATATCATCAGGAACAAAAAAATCTGGTGCTAATTTATCAAAAGGGACATCTGCATATTTTGAAAAATCTGTTACACCGTTCTCAGCAAGCAAATTATCATCAATACAGAAATTTCCTGTAAATTCTCTTGAGTTTTTTGTCAGGATTACGTACGCAGCATCTCCCATAATTTCAGGAAATCTTGAAATATTCATAACTTCATCTCCGCCAAGAGCATTTTTTATTGCTGCTGTTGCTATGGCTGTTCTTGGCCAAAGAGCATTAACAGCAACTCCCTCNTCTTTAAACTCCTCCGCCATACCTAAAACACAGAGACTCATACCAAACTTTGCCATGGTATAAGCAACATGGGGTCCAAACCACTTNGGATCCATGTCCAAGGGGGGAGATAGATTAAGAATATGTGGATTGTCAGATTTTAGTAAATGAGGAAGACAAACTTTACTAACTAAGAAAGTACCTCTTGCATTGATTTGATTCATTAAATCATATCTTTTCATGTCAGTTTGAAGGGTCCCTGTAAGCTGAATAGCGGAAGCATTATTAATACATATATCNATACCACCAAAATGGTCTACTCCCTTGTTAACAGCATTTCTAACATTTTCCTCGTCTCTAATATCGCAAATTACNGGCAAAGCTTCGCCACCAGCTTCAACTATTTCTTCTGCAGCTGTATAAATTGTTCCTGGTAACTTTGGATGAGGCTCAGCTGTTTTAGCAGCTAGNATTATATTTGCTCCATCGTGCGCGGCACGTTTTGCTATGGCTAATCCGATACCTCGGCTAGCACCTGAAACAAATAAAGTTTTATTTTTTAAATTAGTCATTTTTTCTCCTTAACTATGTAATATTCCCAGTTTTTTCTCACAAAACATTATTATTTGGCCCGCAATGTCGATTTCTAGTGTCTTTTCTATCCCTTGTATTCCAGGTGAACTATTTACTTCAAGAACAAGAGGNCCTCTTTTACTTCTTAGTATATCAACTCCAGCAACAGATAATCCTATAGCTTTTGCGGCTCTAACCGCTATACCCCTCTCTTTTGCAGATATCACTGTGCTTTGAGCTATACCTCCTTGATGCAGATTTGACCTAAAATCATTTTCTTTATTTGATCGAAGAATGGAACCCACAACTTTTCCATCNATTACCAAACAACGTAAATCTTCTCCTTTTGATTCCTCAATATATTCCTGTACAAGAAAATTAGCTTGAAGACCTCTAAATGCGTTAATCACAGTTTCAGCAGCTTTTTTTGTTTCAGCCAATATAACACCCTTCCCTTGGGAGGACTCTAATAATTTTATTACTAAAGGCATAGTACCAACTGTATTAATTACTCCCATAGTATCTTTGGGTGAAGAAGCAAAACCCGTCACAGGCATGTTAATGTTAGCTGAGGCCAAAAGCTGATGAGCAAGAAGTTTATCTCTAGAATTGGCTATAGCTTGAGGATCATTTAATGGCAAAGCACCCGTAAGTTGAAATTGTCTAGTTACAGCAAGACCATAAGAAGTTATAGAGGCGCCAATTCTAGGAATTACAACATCATATTTTGGAAGTGGACTTGAGTCATAAACTATTTCAGGGTTGCCAGTATCAACATCAAGATAACATCTTGTAGAGTTGATAGGTTCAACTTGATGACCTCTTTGTTGTCCAGCTATAACTATTCTTTTCGAGGTATAGTTATTAGGCTCTCTAGTCAGTAGTGCTATNCTTAATGCTCTGCGGGATTTTAAAACTCGCTTCTTCTTNGTTGAATATGGATTCTTAGATGAAGGTTGACCATTTAAAAAACTTTCATTTGCATACACTGTCATTTCAGGTCCAATTGAGCTTCTGCCTAAAAGCATTCTATATTGCATAGAATGACGATCTGTTANAGATATCTCTATCTCCCAAGTTTGTCCGGANATTTCTATNTCAGTNTTTATAAAGTATCTNTTTTCAGANTCACCATTTGAGCTNGTTACTTTTCTCCTACCGACAAGGGGTGCTGAACACGAAACNTTGAAATTTGGTTTCTCGGGCAGTGGAGAAATTTCAAATCTNACNAACTTTTTATTTTTGACTTTAAAAACCTCAATNTGTTTTGCATGAAGAACAGAAGTCTGTGCTCCAGTATCAACTTTTGCCTTTATGTAAGGTAGGTTGATTGNAGGTAAACTCACCCACTCTTCCCATCCTAAATCTAAGTTTGAATTCATAAGTTCTNAATNCTGGCGGAGAGAGAGGGATTCGAACCCTCGAAGGCTTTAACACCTTACACGCTTTCCAAGCGTGCGCATTCGACCACTCTGCCATCTCTCCAATTCAATCNAAGCGGCATTATAGTTCTTTTTCTANTAGTTTANATCGATAAAAATGATCTAATAGTGTGGCGGTTTCTCAATGTCATTTTCTATTAGATTTGATTCTAAATGCTTTTTTATGATGACAATTTCTTCTTTTANAATTTGAATTTCCTTTTGCTGTTTTCTTAATTCTTCACTAAGTCTCTCGATGATATCTTCTTGAAAAGTACTTTTCGTTTCCAGTTCATTTATTCTTTTTTCATAATTATCCTTCATAGGCTATTGTCTTACCTCTCTAGAAATCATCGAAGGCTTTTGTGAAGTTGTACGCACAGGATTTATTTCTATGCCACCTCTTCTTAAAAAATTAGCTCTTACAGTTAAATCATCCAAACGACATCTTTTTAGAATATCTAAAAAAATTCTTTCAACGCACTCTTCATGAAATCCCTGATGATTTCTGTAAGATAGAAGATATCTCAATAAACTCTTATGATCGATAGAGTTACCCTTGTAATTTATATAAACTGTTGCCCAATCTGGCTGAGCAGTGACAGGACAAAGACTTCGAAATAAACTTGAAGATATTGACTCTTCAATATCATCTTCTCCTGGCTGAATCGAAAGAGCGTTTGGATGTGTGTCAATCTTGTCAATTTCTAAACTGTCTATAGAGTTAGAATTTTCTTCAATTTTTCTCGGTAACTCANTTAATTCAATATAAACNTCTGTTTTGAGTGCNTCCTCTAGATCAGTTTTTANGAGNTGCTCNACNTCAGTAAGNTNATTAAATTTTTTATTATTCAGAGAATATAAATANAGCTTTAGTGATTTAGATTCAACAAAGAACTTGGAGTTACATTTGTAGCTAATNTTTAAAATTCTATTGTTTGGTTTTCCATTTTTATTTAACCAAGACGTTTCATAAGAAGTCCAATGATCATAACCATAAAAATCATATCCAAGATCTTGAAAGCCCGCTTTTATTCTTGAATCAAGTCGATTTAGAGGAGTAAGTATTTTAGGATCATACTCAAGAGGNATATGACTATTTTTTCCTAAATGAATATCATNCATAACTAGGNTCTAATNCCTCTTCCTTTATGAAGAAACCACAAGCAAAGAGAACTAAGTAAAATTATGAATCCAATAATCATAAATATTGCATAATTTATCGAGAAACCCANTGCCTCAAGATCGGATGANCCCAATATGGANTATCTNAANGCATTTATCATATAAAGAATNGGATTTGCTAAAGAAATTGTTTGCCAAAANGCTGGNANCAATTGTATTGAGTAAAAAACTCCTCCTAAATAAATTAAAGGCTGCATGATNAATGTTGGAACTATTGAAATATCNTCAAAGGATTCNGCAAAGAGAGCATTCAAGAAACCTCCTAATGAAAAAAGAATGGATGTTGATACAACNACAAATATGCTTAATGACCAATTATCCACANTTAAATCATAGAACCACAATGAAACAAATGTAACGATGGCACCTACCATCAATCCTCTTGCAACTCCACCTAATATCCAACCTAATAAAATTAGATAATGCGGTAATGGNGTAATGAGGAGNTCCTCGATACTTCTAGCNAATTTNTGTCCAAAGAAAGATGANACTACATTCGAATAGGAATTGCTTATCACAGACATCATTATCAAACCAGGAATCATGAATTGCATATAATCGAATCCTCCCATTTGACCTATGCGTTTCCCAATTAGAGTTCCAAAGATAACGAAATAAAGCATAATCATTACAGCTGGAGGTATTAAGGTTTGAGTCCATATTCTCATAAACCTATGTATCTCCTTATAAAGAATAGTTAGAAGCGCTCTATACTGTTCTAAAAAGGTCATGAACTTTCACTTGTTAAATTTGACTCTACTAAGCCCAAAAAAAGTTCTTCTAATCTTCCTGTTTCGTTTCTCATACTGGAAATCTCTATTCCAGAATCAGATAGACCTTTAAAAACAGTATTCAATCCCTTTTCTTTATCGATTGTAACTTTTAGTTTATGAGGACTTTCTAGCTCTACTTGAAAATCAAGATTATCTGGTATCTTGTTGAGTGGCTCAGCTAAATCGAATAGAAATGTTTCAACCTCAAGTCGAGTTAAAAGCTCTTGCATACTTGTATTTTCAACGATCTCTCCGGAGTCTATGATCGCAATATTTCTACATAACCTTTCAGCTTCTTCTAAATAGTGAGTAGTTAAAATTATAGTTGTTCCGTTTTCATTTATTTCAGTAAGGAAGTCCCACAAAGACCTTCTCAGTTCAATATCAACCCCTGCTGTGGGTTCATCGAGAATGAGTAGCTCAGGATTATTTACCAAAGCCTTAGCAACCATAACTCTTCTCTTCATTCCTCCGGAAAGTTTTCTTGCCTGTTCATTTCTTTTATCCCAAATATCTAACTTCCTCATATAGTATTTGGTATTTTCTCTGGCTTCTTTAAAACTTAATCCATAATAGCCAGCTTGATTCCTTATAATGTCTCCAACTTTTTCAAATTGATTGAAGTTAACCTCTTGCCCCACAACGCCTAGTTTCTTTTTTGCAAGGGAATGATCCTCATCGATATCTATATCAAGAATTTTTACTTGACCAGAAGTTTTAGTAACCAAGGAACTTATTATTCCGATTGTNGTAGATTTACCTGCTCCATTTGGGCCTAGAAGAGCAAAAAAGTCACCTTTTTGAACTTCGAGATCTATACCTTTTAGTGCTTGTAGCCCTCCTGCATATTCCTTTTTTAGGTTAGTGATAGAGAGCGCTTTCATGAGTTATTTACTCAGGTANGACATGCTCTCCTCAAGACCTCTTATTGTTAAAGGAAACATATTATCCTCAACAAGACTCCTGGTTAGTTCAACTGAAGCACTGTATTCCCAATGCTCTTCAGGTACCGGATTTAGCCATACCAACTTATCATAAATANCNACCATTCTTTTCATCCATAATGCACCGGCCTCTTCATTCCAATGCTCAATGCTTCCTCCGGGATTAGTAATTTCATATGGTGCCATGGTTGCATCACCCACGAAGATAATTTTGTAATCAGCAGAATATTTATGAATTATATCCTCAGTNTAAATTCTCTCATTCTGCCTGCGACGGTTNTCTTTCCANACCGTTTCATAAATAAAATTGTGAAAGTAAAAATACTCTAAATTTTTGAACTCTGTTTTTGCAGCAGAAAAAAGCTCTTCACATATTTTAATATGAGGATCCATTGAACCTCCCACATCAAAAAGCACAATGACTTTTACTGCATTTCTTTTCTCTGGTCTAAATTTAACATCAAGTAGTCCAGCTTTTTTTGCTGTTGAACTAATCGTGTTATCTAAATCAAACTCTTCATCGGCACTATCTCGGATCAATTTTCTCAATCTTCTTAGAGCAACCTTCATATTTCTCGTGCCGAGTTCAACATCATCATCAAGATTTTTAAAATCTCTAGCTTCCCATACTTTTGCGGCTTTACCTTTCCCCCCTTCTCCTCCAACTCTTATGCCCTCCGGATTTTCACCAGAATTTCCAAAGGGAGAAGTACCACCTGTTCCGATATACTTACTTCCACCTTCATGCCTCTCATCTTGCTCTTCTAATTTTTTCTTAAACTCAGCGAGAAGCTTTTCTAGGCCACCTAAAGATTTGATTTCTTTTAATTCCTCTTCAGTTAAATGTTTTTCAAATTCAGCTTTCAACCATTCATCGGGAATTAACATTTCAAGAATATCATCCAAGCTTTCAATGCCTTTGAAATAAATATCAAAAGCTCGATCAAATTTATCGTAATGCTTTTCGTCTTTGACAAGAATTGCTCTGCTCAGATAATAAAATTCATCCATATTTGCAAAAGCCAAGCCTTTATCAACCGCTCCTATTAGATCCAAAAGTTCCCTCAGTGAGACTGGAACTCCAGTAGCTTTCAGAGTATTGAAAAGTGAAATAAACATAAACTAATTTGCGTTCCCTTCTCTTCTTGCCATGAACGCCAATCTTTCAAGCAACTGCACATCTTGTTCATTTTTTACAAGAGCACCATATAGTGGGGGTATAGCTTTTGAAGGATCTCTGTTCTTAAAAATTTCATCAGGGATGTCATCAGCCATTAACAATTTTAACCAATCTATAAGCTCAGAAGTGGAAGGTTTTTTCTTCATGCCAGGGACCTTTCTGATGTCAAAGAAAATTTCTAGGGCTTCTTTTACTAATTTCTTTTTCACTTTTGGATGATGAACCTTGACTATTTTCTCCATAGTCTCTCTATCGGGAAAGTTTATATAGTGGAAAAAACATCTTCTTAAAAAGGCATCTGGAAGTTCTTTTTCATTATTACTAGTGATTATTACTAGAGGTCTTTGAATAGCTTTAATTGTCTCTTTAGTTTCATAAACATAAAATTCCATTCTATCTATTTCTTGGAGAAGATCGTTTGGAAACTCTATGTCAGCCTTATCGATCTCATCAACAAGCAAGACTGCTCTATTCTCAGATGTAAATGCTTCCCACATTTTACCTTTCTGAATATAGTTAGAAATATCTTTAACTCGCTCGTCTCCTAACTGAGAATCTCTCAATCTTGTTACAGCATCGTATTCATATAGACCTTGTTTAGCTTTAGTAGTTGATTTGATGTGCCATTCTATTAGAGGCATGTCTAAAGACTCTGCAACTTGTTCAGCNAACATTGTTTTTCCAGTTCCAGGCTCCCCTTTAATCAGCAATGGTTTTTCAAGCTCAATAGCAGCATTTACTGCCATACTCAAGTCTTCGGTGGATATATAAGAATCAGTCCCTTTAAATTTCATATTGTTTCCTTTTTAAATGTAGCGTGACTTTATCATACACACTAAAAAAATCACTAAAGATACTATTTAGGCAACCTAAGTTTGGCTATTTGTCTAGATTCAGCTACTAAATTTCCTTCAGAATCCCATATTTCGTCGTCCTCACCCANAAATCCTTCTATTACAAAATCAGTTTTTCCTCTCATCAAAACAGGGCCTGGTGTTGGGATTCCTCTGATATGAACTGTAAGCTCTATTGATGGCACCCAGCCCCTAGAACCAAGTCTGTTATAAACAGGCGGTGTCATACTATCAGAGAAAAAAATCAAACTAAAANTATCNATTGGGTCATCNTTTGGCCAGGAGTAATAAGCATCGAGTTCTGCTTTTTGTCTAGGTCTATGTTCATCCCACCATTTACTATCTAAGGTAAAAAATCTATCAATCTGTTCTTCAAAAGCAGGAGCNAACGATGATGAAGAAGGAAGCTTTACACACTCTTCAATAGAGGGGAATTTTAAAGATTCTCGTTCGTATAAAGTATCGCCCTTAGACTTTTCAAAATCTGTAAAGCTTGCGGTGAACCTAATTCTTTCCTCTCCAGATTGAATAAACTTTGCACATGCATTAGATATACTTCTCCCCTCACTTAGTTTTTCTAGATGTAATTCTACNGGTCCNGGNTCTGCTACTGATAAATAATGTCCAGTAATTGAAAGAGGATCTTTATGAGATAAATAATCAGACAGAGCTCTTGCCGCAATGGACATTGAATATCCTCCATTTATTGCGCCCCCAATACTCCAAGAGTCACTTAAATTTCCACAATAAATGTTATCTTTTAATTTGTTTACAGCAGTATCTTTCAGAAATTTTGGATAACCAATTTCTTCAGTCATAAAAAATTTATGTTTCAGATTTTAATTTATTTGCACTAATTAATAGAAGAATTGAAGCTACGATCTCAAAAGCTATAGCTGAGGATAAAAATTCCGTGCCATGAAATAATCCAGCAGAAATTCTAAATACAGCTGCAGAGCCCAGTAAAGATATTGTTGTGTATAACCAAATGTGCTCGCTCCTATAAGCTCCAATGATTGCCATCAAGCCTGCTGTGAAAAAGAACGCTGTAAAGTCTCCTATTTGTGTATTTCCACCCTGACCTTCCAATAGCGACATAGACAAACCGGCTGCAGCAGAAGATGGATCTATTAACCAGGTAAAAGCCTGTAGAAGCATAAACGCTCCGATAATTCCAGATATAACTCTTGCCCACATAATTTTCTCCTTATTTGGTAACTACTCTAATTAATTTTCCATTGGGTCCATCGGTTGCCAAGATAATACTTCCATCAGGTGAAGTCGCTACATCTCTTATTCTACCCAAGTCAGAAAATAAAATTTCCTCCTCAAGCACATTTGAACCCTTAACCTTTAGGCGTCTTACGTCTCCTGGAACTAATGCTGAAACAAAGATACTATCCGTCCATTCAGAAAAAAGAGTTCCAGTATAGTAAGCCATGCCAGAAGGCGCTATGGAAGGAACCCAATATTTTATTGGCTGTTCCATTCCTTCTTTTTCTGTAAAAGGGGAAATGGTTGCACCACTATAATCTTTTCCATAGGTTATTGCTGGCCATCCATAATTTTTACCTGACTCCGCAATGTTTAATTCATCGCCTCCCATAGGTCCATGTTCATTCTCATATACAACCCCATCTTTTAAAATAATTCCCTGCAAATTTCTATGCCCATAAGACCAAATCTCCGGTTTTGCACCCTCAGTAGTTATGAAAGGATTATCCTCAGGAATACTGCCATCCGTATTTATTCTTATAATCTTTCCGAAGTGGTTATCAAGATATTGAGCTTGCTCTCTGTAGTTAAATCCATCTCCTGATGTGATTAGAAGTGTGCCGTCCGGTAGAAAAGCCATTCTGGCTCCATAGTGCGCCGCTGTTCTTCTTGACGGAGAAGCTTTAAATATCGTCTTTACGTCTGAAATGGAACTCTCATTTAAAGAAGCACTTATAACTTCTAAGGTATTAGTTTTTTTTCCTTTATCCGGTGAAGAAAAAGCAATATAGATTTTGCTATTCTCTTTAAAGTTTGGATCAAGAATTATTCCTGAGAGTCCTCCCTGTCCTGCGAATAAAACTTCAGGAACACCGGTGATAGGTTTTTGATTCAGAACTCCGTTTTCAATTTTTCTTAACTGCCCAGAAAGTTCGGTAAATAAAATATTATTTTCATCAATTACTGCCAATCCCCAAGGATGACTTAAATTATCTGCAAGCGTCTCGTAAGAGTACTCAACCNTAGAAGAAATTGCTTTGATAGAGAGCAGTAGCGCAAATATGCTCAGTATTATCTTATTTATCATTACGTCCTCTCTTTTTCTAAAGAATTACCAAAGTAGTATCCGCTAATCAATCCAAAAAAAACAAGTATACTCTTTCCAAGAAAGCTTCTCCCGCCTGCTAAAACATCAAGATTATAAAATGCTAGAGGCATTAAAAGCACGATAGCTAAAATTGCTGCAGCACCTGCAAGTGCATATGCATAGGATTTAGATAAATTAACCCAAATTAAAAGAATTTTTGTAACTAAATAAGCAACTAAAAACCCTATTGCTATCAAGGCTATGATAGGTATTGCACCGCCNAGGTTCATTAGGAATAAATTTGAAAAGTATGTATTGAGGAATATTCCTATTGTTACAGGCATATCGATTGTAATGAGCCAAAACATATTGCTCAT
Organism: Gammaproteobacteria bacterium; assembly: GCA_002707915.1. Classification (GTDB taxonomy): domain Bacteria; phylum Pseudomonadota; class Gammaproteobacteria; order Magnimaribacterales; family Magnimaribacteraceae; genus Magnimaribacter. Next base: position 26,698 of record PAOE01000029.1, on the reverse strand, counting down.
AGTTTCTTGAAGTATTACAAGACATGTAGCAATTACTATGCTTAAGATTAAATTGAATGAATTCAGCAACATGATTACTCCTAATTAGTTGGCATGAGTGAGGCTAATAATTCTCTGTTCTGACGCTCTCGTTCTTCCATTCTGTCGATTGTATCACCCTCGACTCCTATGGAACTCAAAACCTCTCTATTGTCATGACCTAAGACAGGGGCTAAGGATCTAGGAAAAGCGTCTTGTCCTTTGAAGTTTGCTGGTGGCTTAGGCATCCTCATGGTACCTAATTCAGGATGTTCGATTAAAGCTATAGAGCCCTGATCTACCACCTGTGGATCAGTGTGAACTTCATCTAGTTGATTACAAACTGACGCTGAAATTTCTTCTTTATCCATGAGTTCAACCAACTCAGCTGTACTTATGCCTCTTGTTACTTTATTTATTTCTTCAGTTAATTCTTCCTTATTAATAATCCTTGAAACGAGATTATTATATTTTTCATCCTGCTGCAGAGTTAAATTAAATGTAGAACAGAACTTGCTGAAAACATCATCAACGGCAATTATTATTAATACCACCGCTCCATCGGATGTTTCATAAACTTCAAAAAGATCAGCCAACTCACCTATGTTTTCTCCTCCTTCATCAAAGGTATGATTCATCATCAAATCAGGCCAATTATAATAAAGTGCTGACTCCATCATAGATATAGGCAAATATTGGCCCCCTTCACCTTTCTCTCTTTGAAACAAGGCAGCTGAAATTGCTTGAGCACTAGTCATTCCAGTAACCTTGTCATAAATGATTGTTTTTACTAATTGAGGCTTTTCAGTATTTTGTGCATTAGGTATTCCAACTGTGCCTTGAATCAGAGGGTCATATACTTTTTTATTCTTATAAGGACCTGTTTGGCCGTATCCTGAGATTGAACAATATATTAAATCAGGGTTTAGTGCAGATAGCGTTTCATAATCAATACCAAGTTTTTTTACAATTCCAGGACGATAGTTCTCGATTAGTACATCAGCAGATGAAGCAAGCTGCTTAAAAATTTCTAAATCTTCAGTATTTTTGAAGTCTAAACAGATACATTTTTTATTTCTATTGAGGGTGGAGAACATTGCCCCCATTCCATCTTTGATAGTTCCCATAAATCTAGCAAGGTCTCCGATTCCAGGTGGCTCAACTTTAATCACATCTGCCCCTTGATCTGCCAGCATCATTCCAGCAAAGGGTCCAGAGACAGTTGAAGTCAATTCTAAGACTTTAATACCTTTAAATGGTCCACTCATATTTCTCCCCTGAAAAAATTACTCAATTATAATAGTCACCATCATGCCTACTATTCAAGAACAATTTTTTGATATTGGAGCTAATCTTACTCACGAATCTTTCGAAGCAGATTTAGATGACGTAATTTCAAAAGCTCAAGAATCTGGCGTAAAAAGATTTTCTATCACGGGAAGCTCACTAAACGAAAGTATTTCTGCAATTGAAATAGCAAAGAAATTTCCCAATAGTTGTATTTCCACTGCAGGTATACACCCCCACAATGCTAAAGAATATTCGCCTAGTAGTTTTTCAGAGATAAGAGATTTGCTAGAAGAGGATGTCGTAAAATCAATAGGAGAAACTGGATTAGACTTTTACAGAAACTTCTCTGCAGCTAAACAACAAGAATTAAGCTTTGAAGCTCACTTGGAATTAGCAATTGAAACAAGATACCCCTTATTTTTGCATGAAAGAGATGCTCACAAGAGATTTATCGAAATCATCTCACCCTATAAAGAAGATCTGCCAAAGAGTGTAGTTCATTGCTTTACGGGAAACAAAGATGCTCTTGAGAAATATATCGAAATGGGATTTTACATTGGAATAACAGGTTGGTTGTGTGACGAGAGAAGAGGTAAACACCTTATTGACCTCATACCAATTATCCCATTAGACAAACTAATGATAGAAACCGACTGTCCTTACTTATTACCTAGAGATATGGGAATTGATAATTCAACAAGAAATGAGCCCCAGTTCCTAAAGCATATAGCCGNGAGAATTGCGGAAATTAGACCCGAAAGTAAAGAATTGCTATTCTCGGCTATATATATGAATTCATTAGATTTCTTTGATGTTACTTTTCAAGAATGATTCGACTAAATGCTTATCAAAAGGCCAGGTAAGTTCTCTTTCTTCCAGCAGTAAAACAGGTATCTTGTCCCAATAACTATCCAAATAAAGCCTCTTTGAGTATATGTCTTGTTTAACAAATTCGAAGCTATCTAAATTTATCTGATTTAGAAGCTCAAGAGCTTGATTGCATAGATGACAATCTTTTGAGGTTAATAGAATCAGTTTTTTCAAGATATTGCGCCTATCTCAAATAAGTTCTCTATTTCATCGTCTTCTAGCCCTAAAGAATGTAAAACCTCCTTCGAATGTTCTCCGGCAATTGCAGGCGGTAAAGTGATTTCGTTCTCTGTTCTATTGAATCTGGGTGCAGGAGCTGGTTGAGTTACACCTTCCAATTCGATGAATGTTTTCCTGGCAATATTATGAGGGTGTTTCGGAGCTTCACTCATATCTAACACAGGAGCAAAACATACATCTGTTCCCTCCATCAAATCACACCACTCATCTCTTGTTTTGGTTAGAAATATTTCACAGAGTCTTTCCTTTTTACTTTTCCAAGTTTCTCTCTTCATTTGTTCTCCGAATTCTGCTTGAGAAAGTTCAGCTTTCTCACACAGAAGCGCATAAAATTGGGGTTCGATAGAGCCTAGAGATATAAACTTTCCATCCTTGCACTTGTAAGTATCGTAAAAATGAGCAGCACCATCTAATAAATTAGTTTGTCTTTCTAGGTTCCAGAAACCTGATTGATGCATTGAATACATCATTGTCATTAACAGCGAAGANCCGTCTGTCATAGCTGCATCTACGACTTGGCCTTTACCTGATGATTTTGATTCCAGTAACGCAGAGACTAGGCCTAAGGCAAGAAGCATGCCACCACCACCGAAGTCGCCTATCAAGTTTAGAGGAGGAACGGGTGGAGAATCATCTCTACCTATTGCAGCTAAAGCTCCAGACAAAGCTATATAATTTATATCGTGACCAGCCGCATTAGCCAATGGTCCAGTTTGACCCCATCCAGTCATCCTTCCATAAACAATCTTCTCATTCCTAGCTTGACAGATTTCTGGACCCAAACCAAGACGCTCCATAACTCCTGGTCTGAAACCTTCGAATATAGCATCGGAATTTTCTACTAGTTTAAGAACTATTTCGACACCCTTTTCTGATTTAAGATCTACAGCAATTGATTTTTTTCCTCTATTAGCAGGTTCTTCTCTAGAACCTGTACCTGCAGCTGAGGCTCTGTCGATTCTAATAACTTCAGCACCCAAATCAGCAAGTACCATGCCACAAAATGGTCCTGGTCCTATACCTGCCATTTCAATAATTTTTATTCCTTTTAGAGGTCCCATATCAATCTCCTGAAATTTCCTTTCCCAATGGCTTAAAGAATGAAAGCAGTTGGGGTAATAAAGTTAAAGCGCCTAATAAAGCCATTATCATCGCCAATGATACAAAAAACCCAAAATAGACACTTGGGTTGAAATTAGATGTTGCGAATACTAAAAAACCCAAAATAATGGTCAGAGAAGTATAGAACATTGCTCTGCCAATTGTCTTATGGCTGTTTATCATCGATATTCTGTAATTTCCTGTTTCTACAAATTCTCTTTTAAATCTATGAATATAGTGAATTGTATTGTCTACTGCCATACCAACACTTATTGCTGCAACAGTTATGGTCATTATATCTAGGGGTATGGCAAATAAACCCATAGTACCCAATACAACACTAGCAGCTAATAGATTTGGAATTATTCCTATTATCGAAAGAGAAATTGACCTAAAAAGGATTAAAAACATTACGAATATGATAGAAAAGACTATGAGTATTGTGCCAATTTGAGAGTCGAANAAGCTCTGCAACATATTGTTATATAAAACGGCTAAGCCGGTGAGTCTGAATTGCTCTGGATCTAGGCCATGTTTAGAAACAAGGGTTTCGGATATCTCATTTAAAAGTTGATTTCTATTTAATCCGCGAGCAGATTCGATAACTCTTGCAGAAATTCTCACCTGATTTTCATCTTTACTTATATAGGAACTAAGAAGATTCTCCTTTATGTCTTCGGGTAGCATATTTTTCACCAATGCGAGATCTAACTCGGATAGTGGCTCTCCATCATTAAGTTCTCTTGCTACTTTTATTCCACTTGCAACAGACAAAACTTTCCCGATTTCATCAATTGAGTCTATATAATCATGAATNTCTTCTAATCGATCTAAAGATACAGTATTCCACCAATATCCATCCTCGATTGCTTCATCTTCAAAACCAAAATCATCNTCAAANNCAAAATCNTCTTCAAANCCAAAATCATCTTCTATTTTCCAATCCTGAGGAGCGTCTATAACAATATCTAAAGGCGCAGTTCCGCCCAATCTTGTGTCNAGTAATTCCATCCCTTTATAAATTTCAGTAGTGGGTTTGAAATAATCTATAAATCTATTTTCTACAGTCAATTTACTAATACCGAGAATTGAAATTGCAAATAATATGAAAGCAAATAAAAAAATATAATTTCCAAAGCTATCTGTGAATGATGAAAATTTGACAGTTATTCCTTTGCTAAAATCTTTCGACTCATTAACTTTGTCAGATGAAGCAAGCATAAAAATTGAAAATAAAAGGAAGGAAAAAATAAAAGCAAAGAATATTCCAGCGACCATCATCTTTCCAAAATCAATTACAGGCTTAATCTCACTTACTCCAAGCGAAGCAAAAGCTATGATAGTGGTTAGGGCGGTGTAAAAACATGGAATTAACATTTGCTCCAAAGTCTTACCTACTAATTCTCTTTTATTTAAAGAAGGATTTTTTTCATTTAACTCCTGATATCTAACTATTAAATGCATAGTTAAGGAAATTGAAATAATTAACAATAAAGAAATGAAATTAGATGAAACAACTGTGACACGCCAATCCATCCATCCTAAAAAACCAATAACGAAAATCGCAATTAGTGCACTTGATACAAGGGGCATTAATACCCAACGTGGTTTTCTAAAAATAACTGATAAAGTTACTATGAACATCAGCAGCACACCTAATGCAAAATACTGTAAATCACTCTTAATGAAACTTATCATGTCAGAGGCTATCATGGCTGTTCCGCCTAAGTAGAGTTTTCCGCTGTCTGAAAATTTAGTCATAAGTGACCTTGTGTTTTTAATCAAGGTGTCTCTTTTAACAGCGTCTTCAGCATTAATTTTCTTTATTTCCTCATTGACTTCATCTAGTAAGGCATCGTGTACAAAGGGATCGTATTGTTCAGACTGAATAATTTCTAAAACCTCATATCTTTTATTGATAGCAAGGTCATATCTATCATTATTTTTTAATGTAAGTTGCATTGCTGTATAAACTGCCTCTGAATCAGTCAGAAGCTCGGTATACAGAGGACTATTCATGAATTCTAGTCTTGCTAAGTTTTTATCAGACCCTTTATCCTCTATTGTGCGCAAATTATCTGCGAGTTCGCTCATGCTCATCTTAGGACTGAATAGCAATGGAGCATCTAAATAACTTAGAACTGAATCCACGCCATCAATTTTCTCAAAAGCATCAACCATTTCCCTAACTTTAGAAATCGTTATATCTGAGAATAAATCTGCTTTGGGTTGAAAAATTATGATCAGGAAATCTGATGAAGAATAATCTTCATTGACTTCACGATAATATTTAAGATCATCATCTCCTTCTAAGACGAGAGAGTCTGATGATGCATCTAATTTAAAGTTCTTGAGATTAAAAACGGACAAAGTCAGACAAAAAACAAAAAAAAGAAGAAATGTCTTTGGTGAATTTGAAATGATGTCAGCAAATTTTTTAGCCATACTATCTCTTGCTTTGTTTGGCATTAGCACCCATGTGGGTATACCCTTTTTTCTCAGCTAATTCTATTTGTAACTGTCTCTGAGCAAACCTTTCCTTGTCCATATCAGAAGATGTATGAAAACATTTATGACAAGATACTCCTTTTTTATAAAATTCTGATTCCAAATCTTCTTTCGTCAATGGCCTTCTACAACCAAAACATTGAAGGTAATCACCTTTTTTGAGGTTTTTATCAACCGTAACTCTATCATCAAAGACAAAACACTCACCTTGCCATAAGTTCTTTTCATCTTGAACATCATTTAAATATCTTAAAACACCTCCTTCTAGTTGAGACACGTTCGTAAAGCCCTCACTTAACATAAAGGAAGATGCAATTTCACATCTAATACCTCCTGTGCAAAACATGGCTATCTTCTTATTTTTTTTTGTTGATAGCATCTTCTCTACAAAATTAGGAAATTCAGTTAAATTTTTAATATTTGGTATTATCGAATTCTTAAATGAACCAATTTCAGTTTCATAGTCATTTCTTACATCAATAATTAATGTATCTGGATCAGAGATGAGTTTATTCCAGTCAGAATAGTTCAAATACTTACCTCGTGAATTAACTGGATCAAAATTTCCTTCAAGAGGGAGAAGATTCTTGCGACATTTTACTTTTAATCGCTTAAAGGGATTATTCTTGGATTTTGACCAAGTTTGAGAACTAATATTCAATTTATATTTTTCTTGCAATAGAACAATTAAACCTTTGAGAGATTCTTCATTTCCTGACAGTGTCGTATTAATTCCTTGAAGTGTAGAAAAAAAGGTCCCAACAATGTCATTCTTATTACAATATCTCTCTACAGATCGACCTATCTTAAGATAATTATCAATCTCTTCTATTGTGTAAAAAGTTACGACACTTTTTTGAGTCATCTAAACTAACTTTCTTTTTTACTCCCCCCCAAACAATCGGGAGAGGCTTCGGCTTTCTCATTTTTATCTTTCCACTCTTGAGGTGTGAAAGTATGCAGAGATATAGCATGAATAGGACCATCAATCTCTTCTTGTATTTGAGAGTAAATTAATTGATGTCTTTTAACTAAGTTTAAAGACAGAAATTTATCTGAGACTGCAACAATACGAACATGAGACTCTTTTCCAGGTTCAACATTGTGCAAGTAACTTTCATCTATTACTTCNAAATGAGAAGGCTCTAGAGAGTTATTTAGCTTATTTTCAATCGATGTTATNGCACTCATCTGTTAATTTTAGTTTTTTTCTAGGTTTAAGAGAAATTTTTTAATTTTAAGNCCCCCAGTGAAACCACCTAAACCTTGTTGAGAAATAACTCTATGGCAAGGAATAATGAGTGGTAAAGGATTTTTACCACAAGCTGTTCCAACTGCTCTGTATGCCAATGGTTTTCCTGCCTGCTTAGCAAGATCAGCATAACTTATCGTNTTACCGTATGGGATTTTCGACATCAATGTANATATCTTTTCCCTAAAGTTTGTAGATTTTAATTTGTAATCGAGCTCAAAGGATTTTCTTCCTTCATAAAAATATTCATCCAGTTGAGCAACAATGTGTTTGAACTTAATTGGATTTTTTGTAATGTTAATATTCTTAGTATTTTCTAGAAAGGATAGCGATGTAAGAAAATCTTCTTCAATTAATATGATGACATTCCCTACAGGAGATTTATATACATGCTTGAATACACTNCCTAGTTTTCCTTCCATACTTTAGTATCAGGATTTGCTGCATTCTCCTCATGTTCATCTCTTGTAAGGGAGTACCCAGCAACTAGTGCAAGAGCAGAGCCAAATGCAATAATACATATGGGTATATACCAAAGAGCTAAGTCCGCAAGAATGTCATTAGGTACTGTGCCATTCAACTGTTCTCTAATCACTGAACTTTCCGGAAAAGATATAAGTGACAAGATTATGCCTGCGAAAGTCAGCCCAAAACCACTTACCGCCTTATCTGCAAAGCTACGAGCTGAAAAAAGAATACCTTCCTCTCTCCTTCCAGTTTTAAGTTGTATATCCTCTACAAGGTCCATCAGCATNGAAGCAAGAGTGGCAAAAACTATTATTGCCGCAGATACATTTATTACTACATGGACGCAAAGAGTGGGCAATAAGTAAGGGCTTCCATTTTCTGGAAATAAANTAGTCCCAAAAGTTAAATCAGAATANCTCAGAGCAAAAGGAAGAGCAGCAAAGAAAATTTGAAAAGCCCAGATGTACATAACTGTTTTTTTCTTGCCAAATCTATCGGTAAAGAAAGGGGCTGCAAAGATTGCTATTATTGGNGATAAATAAAGACAAAGACCTCTTGTTAACATCTCATCTAAATTCAATCCCCAAAAATAACTGTCAAAATATACTGCAAAGGCTGCTTCGATACCACCTGCTAAAGCTGCTAACAAGCCTGAAAAAAATAAAAACATATAAGACCTATTTGAAAGAAGTGTTTCTTTAACTTCCTTTAAAACTTTAGTGAAAGAGTTGTTTTTCCTTTCAGGAGGTTCAATAAGATCAGGTATGTGCTTATGAGTACCTGCGGCTGTGACAATAATGCCAATAAATATAAGAATGGCAGCAACAAGTCCATATTCTGACCATGCTTCCGGATTAAATCTGCCATCGCTGATAGTTTCAGTAACATTGGATGGCCCGAACCAAAACCAAACTAAATTATAAGTTGTCAAGCCGCCAAACCACCCAAAAAAGTATCTAAAAGACATAAGAGATGTCCTTTCCACATAATTATCAGTCAGTTCTGGTCCAAGCGATACAGAGGGCACCTCATAGAAGGTTATAAAAACTCTAATGATAATTGCACAAAAAAGTAGATAACTAAATAATTCCCAATCAGTAAGTGATTCCGGAGGTGTCCACAAAAAGTAATACGTTATCGCTACAGGTAAGGCTGCAGCATACATAAACGGATGTCNTCTCCCCCATCTAGATCTTGTTCTGTCAGAAAAATATCCAACCAGAGGATCGGTAATAGCATCGGCAATCAGAACTAAATTAAGGGCTAATCCTGCCATCCAAGCAGGAAGGCCTAATACTGAACTGTATACAAATAAAACAAAGTAACTAAAACCATTATTTTTGATACCAAATGAGATAGATCCAAATCCATAAAAAAACTTAGTTTTAAAATCAAGCTTATTCGTTTGTTGCAATTCTTCCATTAGACTNAATTAAATACTAAAGTTTACATATATCGGTGAAGACCAAGCCCTCTCCTCTGANAGACTGAGACAGTCATCTTCTTTATCAGTTCTTGCATCACCATAACAAATATTAACTTTAATGCACTCTCCTTTTTCATTATATGAACATCTTAAATTTCCCGCATTTACAACTGGAGAAGCTTCTTGTATTGCTCTGACATAATAAATGGAGTCTCTAGATTGCTTTGAAAATTCATCATCCGTAAATTCAAACTNGCATCCTTGNTGACTTGGCTTACAATCAAATGACTTCCATACGTCGAATATCAGATCATCTACTGATTCTTCAGGAGACTTTTGTGGTGTAATTTTAACTACTTCAATTCTGGAGATATTTTTTCTCTTGTCAGATGGGTTATAACATTCATTTTTGCAAATTCTTTCTATTTCCTCATCAGTAATGTTGGTGGATGAATAATCTGGACAACCAGGTTTTTGTTCGAAGGCTCCCACTGCTTTTACTCNAAATACAGGATTTTGAGTCTGACNTGTTGTACTTCCCATAGGAAAAATTGAATTCTCTCTTATTAAATCAAACCAAAGAAGTATTCTGTCTCCACTNGTNCCATAGGTTTCTTTTTTCGTCAATCCTTCCCAAATCGAGTTTCTATCTCTTGCTTTCGAATGCACAGCAGCTAGTCCACCGGTAGTGAAGAAAGAAGCTTCTCTTTCTGCTTCAAATGCGCCAAAGCCTGCCCTCAATCCAAGAAGGGGTTGAGCCCGAAGATCGATAGATCTATCTNCAGGTTCATCCATTGGATAAAGAATATCGGCAACTATTTCATTACTTGGCCCATTAGCCTCAGTGGTAACAAATCTATCAATTTCCTTATAACCTGTTCCAGGTCTAGCTCTGTGATTATCACTTGAAGCAATAAACCCGAAATTAAATCTTTTTGCAGAACCTTGATCAAAATTTGAAATAGCTAATCCATATTGGGCCGAGCCAGCAGGACGGTAATTAAATGATGGTATGAAGCAATCTTTACACTGACCCGANTCCAACCAATCTTCAATCGTCACTCCTGGAACTGTTAAATGGCCCGCGACTCCCATAACCGCATAATTTTCTCTTGCTTCTTCAGCTCTAANTTCACATTCAGTATCGGAAAGACCATTGCTTAAACATCTTTCTTGGATAATCTCTCCAGCCCTCCAGCAACTAGGAAGATAATCATCCGATGGTTCAGGGCAAATAAGATTACCCTGTTGATCTTCTGTTAATGCTCTCCATGGTCTATATTCTTCAGAATTTCCATGACCTGACATGACCTCAAATAAAATTTGTAGATTATCGTCATTGAAATCTGCTTCTAACTGCTTATCTAGTGAAGACATTGGAGGTGTGTAAAAACCCCAAGTATTTCCATGAGGAATAACAATTGTNGGGAAGTCTAAATCTCTTAGTTTCTCAAATAGCTCCTTTGGTGTGTTTGCAAACTCATAACAATCGTCACCAAGCTCACTAGAAGGAACCCCTTCTGGGCAGAATTGTGAATTACCCAGTTCATCGGCAAAAGCTATGAAATTAAAGTATCGATGTCTATTCTCNGGATCAAGAAGAGCTGCGGGTCTCAATTGTTTTGATTGACTCGGGAGGCCATCTCTCATTCCGGTAGTTGCTATACCTCCTGCACCTATTGCTCTTAATGGAACATTTTCCTCTTCAATGTCTAAAAACATAACATTTTTATGACCATAGTGTTCATCAGCCGTATTGCCAACTTGAGTCCATTCATAGCCTAAAAAAGTAACCAAATCAGGTTCGGTTATGTNTGCTGGCTTATTNCAATTTCTTACAGCCTCCTTTATTGACTTCCATTTTCTTGGAGTAAGTGCTTCAGCATGATCAGTTGAAACCCAAAAATCCAGATTTGCNCAGAATCGTGCAAAATCACATGCATCAGAAATGGGNTGAGGACCTTCTCCATTTAAAATAGGTAAGCTCCAAAGAAACGCNTCAGTAGAATATGTTGTATGAACATGTGTATCACCAAATAATATCTGCTTCTCTCTCCCAAACGGCTTTTGAGCTTCAAACTTNTCCTGNACCAGAGATGCAGGGAGTTGGGAGTCAATGGAGAAGCCAGGTTCTTCAAGTTCACCATATAGATCTAAATAAACTCCAATAGTATAAATTCCTACAACAATTACTGCTGCCCCCAGTAAAGCATAAACATAGCGCATAGGTTAATTTTTATCTTTTTTATTGGCTGTGTCGATAAATTCCTGCATAAAATCTCTTTGCTTCCTTTTCTTAAAGAAACCGTCAAGATTTAGATTGCTTGATTCAAAAGAATTGGTATTTCCCTCTTGGAATAGTTCTATATGAGGATATTTAAAAAAGTATATCAATAATGCACCGGCTATGAAGCCACCAATATGAGCAAAGTAAGCCACTCCNCCGGTAGATCCAAAAAATTGACTGATTATCCAAACAGAGAGCACTATAAATGCAGGTACTTTGACAACTGTTATGAAAATGATTATCCAAAACAAAACATTTATGTTTGCTTTCGGATGAAGAATTAAATATGCACCCAAAATTCCTGCTATAGCTCCGCTTGCACCTATCATCGGAATAGTAGACTCAGGATTAATTAAAGCTTGCAAATAAGCAGCAAATATTCCACATATNAGATAAAAAAATAAAAATTTCTTATGTCCCATACTATCTTCAATATTGTCACCAAAGATCCAAAGGAAGACCATATTTCCTATCAGATGCATCCATCCTCCATGCATAAACATTGAAGAGAAAATTGTTAAATATGGATTTATTGGGCCCTGCTGGTCACCAAGAAGAGCTGCTGGAACTACACCAAAATTATAAATNGCATCTTGATAAAGATTAGTAGGCAAAGCATTTTGCCACAAAAAAATAAAGCAACAGATTACTATCAGAGCGTAACAAACATAAGGCTTAGTTCTACTTGTGTTGTCATCAGACAGAGGAAAGAAAAACATTTATTCTTTTTCAGCGTACCCCAGTTTGTCTACATTCTCCAAATGTCCTTTCCTATCTATGTCGTACATCAAAACTAGAAGTGTTGAAACTATTGGCAAGAAAAAACCAATCGCTACATGAACTATTGCAAATCTATCTATCAGAACACCTGACTTCATTTCTTCAGTTACACCGGGTGCGTCAAAACCTGCCCACGTGATTATAGCTCCAGCAATTAGGACTCCCCCTGCCCCAATTAATTTTTGAATCATTGAACTTACAGTACCTAGCAGACCTTCTTCTCTTCTCCCAGTTTTCTTTTCAACATCTTCGACTATTTCCATTGCCATAGAAGTAATGAAAACAAAGCCTAGGGATCCGATAGCAACCAAAGCACAACTATGAACCAAAAGTATCCACCAGATTAAATCAGTTCCATTTGATGGGAATAGTTGTGTGCCTACCACTGGCTCTAAAAGTCTTAGCACCATCGGTAATGGGCCTACAACAATTGAGGTAAGAAAAATTCCTACAGCAATCTTTTTCTTGCTTCTTCCGATTGCTATCCATGGTGCCAANAGTGCAATACAAACAACACTAAGTGCTTGCCACGCTGCGAATGACGAAATGTCACTTGGTTTCCATTCCCAAAAGTAAGTATTATAGTAAGTNCCAGCTCCGGTATCTGTTCCTACTACNAGAGAATAAACACATCCTGAAGCAAATAGGACAATCCATGATCTATTCGATAGCGTTTCCTTAGCCTCAGAAAAGAAGCTTCCTAATTGAAAGGATCTTTCTGGTGGGACATGCAAATATGGAATTCTGTTGTGAGTTCCTACAGTCGTTATAACTGTACTTATGAAGATTCCCAAACCTCCCCAAAAAGCTAACAATTGGTAGCCAGCACCATTNGTGAAATCATCTACCAAAAAATATTCCATATGAACAAATGATATCCCAGCTCCACCTACCCATCCGAGAGCCATCCCTATTCCAGCTATTTTATTTCTTTGNTCATAATCTTTTGTCAATTCAGGGGCNAAAGCNCCTCTAGGAACTTCATANAAGGTCATCGCAATTCGCATAAGTACCATCAATATTAGAAGCCTAGTAAATAAAGCAGAATCTGAGATTTCACCTGGATCCTGTAAGATCAAGTAATAGCAGAGAGCAAAAGGTATTATCGCGCCATACATGAATGGATGACGTCTACCCCATCTTGTTTTNACCCTGTCTGACCAAATACCTACAAATGGATCAGAAATAGCATCGATGACCAATGCTATACCAATTGCCAAAGTTACCAGCCATGCCTCTAACCCTAAGACTGCGTTGTAGTAGAACAATAGCCAAGTGCCCAGCANGTTATTTTTAATTCCTACACCTAAGGAACCAATACCATAAGTCCATAGGGTTTTGTTTGTTGCAGATTGTGCTTTTATACTTTCCTGCATAGACTTTCTATTCTCCCTGAAAAAGANAGTTCTTTATACAACAAATTAAACTAAATAAATACCCTAAAAAAATTGTTTAAACTACAATAATTAAGAGGAGAATATATGTCTAGGTTAAAAGAAAAAGTTGCAATNATTACTGGTGCTGGAAGAGGAATCGGCAGGGAGATTTGTTTATATTTAGCAAAAGAAGGGGCAAAAATAGTCGTTAATGATTTAGGCGGAGATAGAGACGGCAGCGGCGAAGGAAGGGTTGCTGACGAGGTTGTTGAAGAAATCAAAGCTTTAGGGGGAGACGCGGCTGCAAATTACGATACTGTAGGCACAGTTGAAGGCGGGCAAAATATATTTAATACTGCAATAGAATCATTCGGTCGTGCCGATATTCTTGTTAATAATGCGGGAGTATTAAGAGATAGGACTCTATACAACATGGAAGAATCTGATTGGGATGTAATCATGGAAGTACATCTCAAAGGACACTATAACTGCACGAGACCTTTCGTAAGATACATAAGAGATAACAATATCCTAAACTGCCGAATCATAAATATGTCTTCGGTTTCTGGTTTATTTGGCAATTTTGGACAGGTAAATTATGGAGCCGCGAAAGAGGGTATAGCAGGCTTTACAAGATCATTAGCATTAGAAGTTGCGAAATATAAGTGCACAGTGAATACAATCTCACCTGGAGCAGCTACGAGACTGACAATCGATTTAATAGAAGCTGCAGGTAGAAAATATGATGAAAATGATTGGACGCAAGGCCCAGAACAAATTGCACCGATCGTTGCTTGGTTATGTACAGAAGAAGCAGGAGAAGTGAACTCTCAAATTATTCACTCTCAAGGTGGAATATTGGGAATTATGCAACAACCAGCGATCATTCAGTCATTTACTACAGACAGTCTCTGGACTTTAGGTCAGTTGGATACTTTGATACCAGAATTGGTCGAGACCAAAAAGTTTCACGACAAAGAAGTCGAAGAAAAAGGAGCACCAAAAAAGGTTTAATTAACCCAACCAGACTGAAGCAGAATCTTTGATTTCTTTTGCTGAAGAGCCTACCTCAAATATATATTCCGCTGGCTCCACTTTCCAGCATTGGTCTTTTTCGCTCCAGTAAGATAGATCTCTTTCAGAAAGTTCAAATTTTATTTTCTTTGACTCNTCTGGTTCCAAGCCTATTTTTTCAAATTTCTTAAGTTCTTTTATTGGTCTTTCGATATTTGACTCTTTAACTCTTATGTACCCTTGAACAATTTCCTTGCCATAAAGTTTGCCTTTATTGATCACTTCTAATTCGAAAGCTGCAACGGATGATTCATTCTTCGGTGGAACGGCTCTTAGGTTGGAGTATTCAAAATTTGTGTATGAGAGACCATGACCAAAAGCAAATAAAGGCTCAATATTTTCTCGGTCATACCATCTGTAACCTATAAAGAGACCTTCCTCGTAATCCATTTGTAAGTCTTTACCAGGATAAGTTGAATAAGCAGGTGTATCAGAAAGCTTTTTAGGGAATGTAGTTGGTAATTTGCCTGATGGATTTACTGAACCAAATAGGATATCTGAAAGAGAGTTACCAAACTCTTGACCTGGAAACCAACATTGTAATATTGAATTTGCCTCATCAATCCAGGGCATCTCGCACGGTGATCCAGTGTTAAGTACAACTACAGTATTATTATTTGCACTACAAATCTTCTGCACTAACTCGTCCTGATTTGAAGGTAGTGCAAGAGATAATCTATCATTTCCTTCTGTTTCCCAATCAGAGTTAGTACCTACAATTAGAATAACGGCATCAGCATCCTTAGCTGTATCAACAGCTTCTTGCATAAGATCGAATTGATCCGGTGCATGCATACCAATTTGAATTGCAGGAAATCTACCTTCCCACTTATACTCAACTTCTAATTTATAAGAAGAACCTTTCGAAAAATTATATTGTCCTCTCCTCGGAGCACTACCCATAGCAAAAAAAGTTTCGCCAGGATCCTGAGAAGTCCAGTTATCAATGATAGTTTCACCATCAATCAGTAACCTAGAAGGTCCAATACTAAATATTTCAAATTCATATTCTCCAGAAAAATCTGGTTTTAAATCCGCATTAAATCGAACACTCAGGGATGGTCTCTTAGATTGAGCGACAATATCTAATCCAAAGCCACCCATTGCCCAGAATTTATTTCCTTTTAAAATTTTGGTCTCTATGGGTGTCCCTTCAAATTCTTGTCCATCATAAAAATCCACTTTGAAGCCACCATTATCCGCAAATAATTCCGAAGGTATGGAGGGAAGAAACTTATGCGTATGACATCCTTTTGCGTAAGTTACTTCAACTGTATCTCCGACAGCTGATTTAATGCCCTCCAATGGATGGATCACATAATGAGGATTTAGTGAGGCGCTACCTCCCCCAAGGTATTGTCCTTTTTCTGCATTAGGACCAATGACTGCTAACTTTTTAAGCTTTTCTTTTTTTAATGGAAGAACATCTTGATTTTTAAGTAAAACCATACCTTCAGCACCGATTTTTCTGATTAATGTTCTATCTTGCTCCAAATCATTACTCTGCTCTGAATTTTCCTCCGGATTATCCAGTCGTCCAGTAAACTCTGCTACTCTAAGTATTCTTCTAACTTTATCGTCAACTGTATCTTCTTTAACTTTTCCATCATTCACTGCTTTGACTAAATTCTCTCCCCAGCTTCTTGCGGGACCTGGCATCTCACAATCTAAACCTCCATTCGCATTACCAATGGTATCTTGAGCTGCTCCCCAGTCACTTACAACGTAACCTGGAAAGTTCCATTCATCTTTAAGAATCTTGTTTAAAATTTCGTGATTTGAAGAGCAAAAAACATTATTGAGCTGATTGTAAGCAGACATAACAGAGAGAGAACCTGCCTTGACGCCCATCTCAAAGGGAAGAAGATAAAGTTCTCTTAAAGTTCGATCGTCAATGTTGGAGCTGACAAAATGCCGTTGAAACTCTGTATCATTACCAATGAAGTGCTTTAAACATGCTGAAACTCCAACAGATTGAACACCTGTAACATAACTTACGGCAAGCTCTCCAGTTAAAATAGGGTCTTCAGAATAACACTCAAAATGCCTTCCCCCGAGAGGGTGGCGATGCAAATTTATAGTAGGACCTAAAAGCACATCAGCATCTTTGCTTCTTGCCTCTATACCTATTGCCTTCGCTATGTTTTGAACACTCTCCTTATCCCAAGTAGAAGAGAGGCAAGAGGCACTTGGAAAGCAAGCTGCTGTTGCTCCTGATACAGAATCTCCTCTTGCTCCTATAGGACCGTCGGTCATCTTCACTCTCGGAATATTAAGTCTTGGAACAGCTGTTGTATGCCATGCAGAGGATCCAGAAAGAATTGAAACCTTTTCTTCAAGTGTAAGCTCACTTATTAAAGATTCTATTCTATCCATGGGTAGAATGGATTTTTAGGCGTAATCTCTTTTCTTGTAGATTGATTTTCTTGGCCTTGCAAACACTTTTCTAACCATGGGTTCGAAATCTTCAAGTGTCATATTATCGTATTCAGGATCGAAAGAATTTTGGTCATATTTAGCACAAAATTCTGCACAGGCATGCCAATAAGGACTGTCTTTGTAATCATCCCTCATATTTTTATTTAATCCAAGATATTCAAAGAAGTAATAGCCTTGAAAAATTGCATGATGTTTAACAATCCAGTAATTTTCTTCAGAAACAAACGGCTCGAGCATAGTGGCAGCTAAATCTGCATGATTTGCTGAAGCGATCGTATCACCAATATCATGCAATAAAGCACAAACAACATATTCTTCATCTCTNCCATCCCTATAAGCACGAGTTGCAGTTTGTAAACAGTGTGTAAATCTATCTACAGCAAAGCCTCCNGTATCTCCTTTTAGGATCGATAAATGCTCGAGAATCCTGTCTGGGAGTTCAGAAGCGAACTTAGCACCATGCTCACCAATTATTGCATAATCTTCAGCAGTACCATTTAACATTTCAGTAAAAGTTGCCTGTTTATCCATATTACCTCTCAGTTTTTACAGATTATGCCGCATTATTATCAAATTTCATATACTCATCTCATTCGATAAGTCATTACAGAGTAATTTTCGACTTACTAAGTTTACTATTTCATAAAATTAGATTTGCTATCTAAATAAGCAACTTAATAAACAGAAAGTCGAAGTGGTGTTAGAATAGCATTTTAATTTAAATTGATATGGCAAAAAAATACGAAAACTTTCAGGTTGGTGAAAATCTTTGGAGAAGCGAAAATACCTATAAGGTCTACACAAATACCCTTCTAGATAAACTAGTAGCCAGTAAAACAATAATAGAACCTAATGGTTCAACAGGAGGTCATAGGCTTGTTGAGTCAGAGGTTGTTTACGTGTTCTTATCAGGCATTGGTGAGATGGAAGTTGTCGAATATGCAAATCATGAAGCAGGTCACGGAACTAATCCTAGTTTCGGCATAGAGCATAAAGCTGAGCTTTCTATTACTTCAGGCAATATTATTCTTGCTGAAGAAGGCGACTATATTAAAGTAAAAAACACCTCAAAATTAGAACAGCTAATCTACCTAAGGGTGTTCGATAGCGAGGGAGCAAGGAAGTAAAAAAAATCCCCACTCATTGAGCGGGGATTCCGAAAAGCGTATCTCAACTACTTTTCAACTAACTGTTTAAAACTGTTAGCCGGAACCGGGGTAACCCGTGTCAGAAGGCTACTCCTGTTGTTCCTCTTCTAAAATAAATACTAATAGTGATCACCTCCTGTAGAGGGTAATAAAGAACCACAAATCCAATTCCCCTCGTGTTAAATCGGATGTGGGACGCCTAATCAAAGAATACCAATAAAATGATTTAGATAAAAGGCTTAATTGGTATATTTAAGACTCTAAGTTCAACCAAGCTACCTCTTTGCTATCTAACGCTAGGTTGAGAGCATCCATAGAGTTCTCCGTCTCAAAGAAGTTCCTCGGGCCAATTAAAGGAAAAGTAGGAAATTGTTGGCATAAAACATAAGCTAGTGCTATTTGAATAGGATCGACTGATTTTTTTTCAGCCAACTCAAGACATCTCCTTCTTCTCTCAAAATTTTCTTCACTGCCCCACACCCGATCTTGCTCTTCTCTATTTGGGTCTGCCACATGTGCAGCACCTGTGAACTCTTGACCATCAAGAAAGAAGCCCCTTGCCTGACTGGACCAAGGAAAGACTGCGATTTGATTTTCTTTTATATAATCTACGTAATCGTTATCTGAACAACTAAAACATCCAGGCCACACAGGACTATTCATTCGAGCAAGACTAAAATTGTTACTTAGAACTGTGAATGGCTCTTTGTCATTTGCAAGAGCATATTCATTAGCCTCCTTGAATCTATGTAATGACCAATTTGATGCTCCGAAAACACCAATAAGACCCTCATTTTTGAGCTCATTGAGCATATCTATGAAGTCTCCAACTGGTATGTCTGTATTATCTCTATGTAAACAATAAATATCTACTGAGGTAGTGCCCATTCGATTAAGTGTTTCTTCTAATTGGGGTCGAATTTTTTTGGGATGGCAGTCTGGAGTATGTGCACCTTTTGCAAGAACGACTATTTCATCGCGGATATTTCTTGTTTCAATCCATTTCCCTAAGTAATAATCACTCTTACCATTATTATAAATATAAGCTGTATCAAAAACATTTCCGCCATTTAAATGAAAATGATCAAACATTGCGAATGCATGATTTGTATCAGATTGATTGTCGCAGCCAAAAACAATTCTTGAGAGGTTTTTGTCGAGTCCAGGAATCTTAGTGGATAAAAGAGTATCTCGCGAATCATCTCTTGATATGACTGATACCTTTCTTTTTTCACCTCTGTCATCATTATAAACAACCTTAAGCTCCCTCCTCCATTGATCCAGTGCAATCATGTTTCCATGCGAATCATTATGAGGAAGTAATGTTGANTCTAGCTCCTCATTAAAAAATGCCTCAGCAAAATGGTCAATCTCTAAAGCATAGATACCTTTATCTGTCTTTATATCGATTAACTCCTCCTCATCATTTGCATTTACTATTTTTATCTGTGACTCTCTTCCAGTAAATTCTCCGCAATGCCATGGTTGATTGACATATATTGTCATTTCACCGTCTGAAATAGTTACATCGCTCTCAGAGCTTAAATTAGTGGCGGATCTTATCTTTGCAACTGAACCATCTTCAAATATTAATTCTGCTGAGGCATTTAAATCTATGTCTTGATGGTTCAACTCACCTTCACCTTGTATTTTTATAGGATTCACAAAGTTTCTATCATAGAGGGCACCGACTGCGTGACGAGAGATAGACATAGGATAACAACCAATATCCAAAATCGAGCCACCACCTAGATCTCTATTAACTAATCTGTGAGTATCTGGAACATCAACAGAGAAACAAAATTCAGCCTTAATTGAAAGAGGTCCTTTCATCCTCTTATTTACAATTTCAAAAATTTTTTGAGTTTGAGGATGAATTTTGTACATAAAAGCCTCCATTAAGAGCGTTTTATTTTTTCTTGAAAGATCTATTAAAGCCATGGTCTCAGTTGCATTAATAGTCATGGGTTTTTCGCATAAAACAGCTTTCTTTTGTTTCAAACAAGCTGAGGCAAATTCAAAATGACTTGTGTGTGGAGTTGCGATATAAATCGCNTCTATATCAGGCATACTNATCAAATTCATATGACCTTCAATTGCAGTACCGCCATACGAATTACAAAATTCTATAGCCCGTTGACCATTGGCACTTGCTACNGCCAACAACTCTCCATCGGTTTCTTTTAAAGCTTCTGCNAAAGCTTTAGCTATTGAGCCAGTTCCAAGGATACCCCATTTAATTTGCTTCATTAGTCCTCCTTTGAATTTTCTGTAAAAGTTCTTTGTGTTTTTTTGCGTCTATTGGATAAAAATAGATAATTATTAAACTCAGCCCTACCCCAAATGCCGGTATAAGTGTCATGATTGATTTCATGTCTTCAATGGTATTTGTTGTCTGAATCTCATTTGCTTTGAATCCTATCAGGTCAAGCACAATTCCAAGTATGATGATAGCGAAAGCTATAGAACCTTTCTGCGCAAAGGTCATAAAACCATACAAGGAAGATTCACTTCTAACTCCAGTTTTAACCTCACCATATTCAATGGTATCTGGTAACATTGACCAAAATAAGATTCCTCCTGCACCCGAACCAAATCCTATGAAAGCTACCAAGAAAAGTAACTCATTAAGGCTTCTAATTTCATATATATAAAACGACATTAAGGCTACAAGTGTTATTACGCCAGAAATTAGCCAAGTCAGTTTTTTTCCAATTTTATTTGAAATAAGCCACCAAATAGGAATACTTAAAAAAGCAACTATNCCACTAGTGAATAAAATAGTACCTTGATATTCATGAAGGTTGAGAGCATATTTTGTGTAATAAATTAAATTATTTCCAAAGAATATTGTTGTAATACCTACAATTAATGTCGCAGAGAAAACTAACCAAAAGGGGCCATTTTTTCCGATGGCTTTAGCTGCTTCCAGTAAGCTNCCACCCACTCTCTCTATACCTTGGTCATNAGAAGGTTCCTTAACTGTGAGGAAAGTTATTGCATGAATGCAAACAGCAGCAAAACCTGCGATGGCGGCTAAAACAATAAATCCTAAACTTTCGTCATCTCCACCAATCCAAAAAACTATTGGGAAAGCCAAAAGTGCCATTAGATTTGTTCCAGTCTGCGCTCCCATCATCCTAAAACCCGTCAAATTAGTTCTTTCCTGACTATCNGAAGTTATTCTTGGTGTAAGAGAAGAAAATGGAACACTCACAAGAGTAAAACATGTCCTATGAAGTAAATTTGCAAATAGTAGAATCAGAAATAGAGTTGCTCCTTCAAATGGAGGTACCCAAAAAAGTAATACGAAAGATAATGCCAAAGGTATATTGCCAAAAAGCAGATAAGGTCTGTAAACNCCCCATCTAGTTCTAGTTCTCTCAGCAACATAACCCATGAAAGGATCGGTTATCGCATCCCAAAACATTCCTATTCCNTAAATTAGACCTGCCAATGAGGGAGATATGCCTACTACATCAGTATAGAAATATAGAAGATATAAGCCAACTCCGCTCCAATATAAACATATGGCTATGTCACCCACACCATATCCTAATCTTGTTTTAAGGGTTAACTTACCAAGAATAACTCCCGTCATGAGTCAAGTTTATATGTATGAATAAAAGATTAAAGAGATATCTTAGTCATTAAAAAAAAGGGGTATCAACTTAGACTTCTAAATTTCTAATCTCTATAGCATCAGCAGAGTGCTCAGATAAGATACCTGAAATAACAATAAATTTTAAANTTTTTTTTGGAGTNAAATTTTTAGACAAAATCTTCATAACAGAGTCTATATTTCTTTGATGATCAGAATATGTAGGAGAGTAAAAAGCATGCACTGATCCAGCTAGCGATAAATGATTTATAGTCTTTCTGTTATTACTAAAAGCATATATTGGAATCATCAAGGGCTTAGCATTAGATACAATTTCAGCAGTTTGGCCGGATCTAGTTATAGCTATAATGCCATCAGCTTCTATCGATTCAGCTAGGTTTTTTGCAGCGACCCCAAGATGCTTCCAGTCTGTATCNGCNATTAAATTAGATTCATAACCAAGTGTTCGATATTTTTCAGTTTGTTCAGCTATGCGGCTAATGAAACTAACNGCTTCAATAGGATATTTTCCGATGGTTGTCTCACCAGATAGCATAACCGCATCAGCACCTTCATAAATTGCATTTGCCACATCAGTCACCTCAGCACGAGTAGGTGTGGGATTTTCTATCATTGATTCTAATAAATGAGTTGCAACAATTGATCTGACACCAAATTTTGCACAATTGGACATAATCTTTCTTTGTATATTTGGTAGATTTGATAGATCTGTCTCAATACCTAAATCTCCTCTCGCGACCATAACGGCATCAGAGGCAGAACATATATCTGAAATATTTNAAAGTCCCTCTCGATCTTCAATCTTAGAAATTATTTTTACCTTTTTCCTTTGACGCTTAATTAATCTTTCTAAATCGCTAATATCNGATAAATCTCTTACAAATGATAATGCAATAAAATCTACNTCCTGCTTTAAACCAAAAGAGATGTCTACTTTNTCCTTTTCAGTAATTGAAGGGAGATTAATTCTTATACCAGGTAAATTAACATGTCTTTTGCTCCCTAACTTTCCACCATCTAAAACTCTACACTCAAGTTCATTTTCTGTTTTCTTCAAAACCTTAAAGTTTAGTAAACCATTATCCAAAGTAATTAAAGTCCCAACTTTTACGCTCTCAATTAGTTCATCGTAATTGACTCTTATAGANGTGGTTTCAACATCAATTTCATCTCTTATGGTAAAAGATACTAGTTGCCCTGGCTCTAAATCAACAACTTGAGATGTATCGCCTGTTCTTATCTCAGGACCTTGGGTGTCAAGAAGGATTCCAACNGGATGTTCGATCTGTCCATTAAGTTTTTTTATCCTAGAAATAATCTTTTTTGCAGTTTTATGGTCGCAGTGTGACATGTTGAGGCGAGCTACATTCATTCCTGCCTCATATAGTTTTNTAATACTATTAAAGTCTTCTGTTGAGGGACCAATAGTGCAGATTATTTTAGTTCTTTTAGTCATATTCTGAGGCACAAGCATTCTACTTAAGATATTTAAAAAAGCTAATGCAAAAAAAAACAGGCCCTTCTGGACCTGTCTTTTTATAACTATTTAGAATCTATATCTAATATCAAGCCCCATAACCCTNGGAGGTAAAGCAGTTACAGATTTCCTGTAATTTGTCTCATGATCTCCTGTGCTTAGAGCATAGTAATTATCATTATCAAATAAATTATCTACATAAGCCCTCAAAGATAGATTTCCATCTTGACTGTACCAAGAGATATTNAAGTTAGTCGTTTCCCTAGAATCAATTCTATCTAGNGGTCTTTGTATACCCGAAGCTGAGAAATCTCCAGTGTATGAATGGCTTAACAAGTAATATAGTGGACCGAACCTTGTATCCTGTTCATAACTTACTCTGATTGTGGCTTTTTCTTCTGGAATACCTTTAAGTGGACCGCCTTTAAGATTAACCGTATAGTCTGAAGCCTGGCTTGGATCNGTAACTTGAGCAGAAACAAATCCTTGAGTAAAAGTTCCAAAAACTGGAACAGGATTAATAGGATCATCTACGGTAAATACAAAGTAATCTTCGCCGTATTCAGTTTCTGTATAACTAAAATTACCAGACAAAGTTAATCTATCTGTTGCAGCATAATANAGTTCTATTTCAAATCCGGTATTGGTAATGCCATCAGCATTTGAAACAAAATTTGCACCNGCACCACGAATAGGATCAAATTGCTGCAATTCATCTTGATATCCGTCGTAGTCATATTGATAAATAGATGCAAATACTTGAAGAGTTTCGTCTAAATGCAAGCCCTTATAGCCAATTTCTACGGCTTCNACTGTTTCTTCATCATAAGAAACTAGCCTTTGGTTATCCCCAATTGGGGTTCCAAATTCATCTCTTTGGCTATCGTATTGTCCAGATACACCAAGAGCATATCCTCCAGATCTAAATCCAGTTGTTACTGAAAAATACCATAAAGTATTTTCATCGGGTTCGTAATCAAGATTAATTCTGAAGTTTGTATCACTCCATGTATCTTCTGCACCTACAAGTCTTGTNTAGCTATAAGGTATACCTTGTCCCAATCTCAAAGGAGTTGCACAAGAACTTGCTGTAATATCGCAAGTTGGCGTTATAGGATTATTTGGATCAATTGCAAGTGAGAAAATAGCCGCCGCAGGTATCAATCCCGCTTGTGCAGCAGCTGTCCACTGAGCAACTAACGCAGGATCATAATTATAAGAAGCAGCCCCCATAGCAACGTTAGTTGCAGCTAATGCAGTAACACCTTGACTGCCAATAGCAGCAAATGGAGCCCCTGTCATTAAATTAAGAACTGGCAAATATGGTGCCAGAGTGTTTGCAAATAATTCTGTGTAACCACCTGCATTTTCAAGGGCACTTTTTTCATCCTCTGCATAACGCACACCTAATGTTAAAGCAAATTCATCATTCATTTGCCATGTACCTTGAGTAAANACAGCGTAAGCATCATTTTGAACCTCATTCTTATGCCTATATACCCTACCAAGAGGATCTCCTCCCCATCTACCAGAGACAGTTCTTCCCAAGATTCCACTTGTTTCATCGACATGAGGAGCCGTTGCCCAAGTACCATAAGGGTTTGTCGCTCCGAATAAGCTCATCATAGTCATAGAAGGAATATGAGGCAGTCCAGGAAGAGCAAGCTCTATTCCTGTAGCTGCTGCTACNGTTCCCCAAGGCATATCTAAGACACCATAATTAGCTGGGTTAAGGATGTAGGGGGCATTATTAGCTAGGGAATAAGTTTGTTGTCTATTCTCATCCATAAAGAATGCACCTGAAGTAACTTCGATGTCATCTCCNATCATCCAATTTAAATTCACCTCATGAGTTGTCATGTGCACATCTTCTCTAACAGTTACTCTGTACATAGAGAATGTGTCATTATTTGTTTCATCCTGATCTATGTTGAAATCATAATTGTAGTCAACCGACCCATACAAATAGGTTAAGGTCATCGTATCGTTAATATCCCAAGTATATTTCGCTTGTTGACCAGTGTGTTCGAATCTTTCTCTGTTAGAATTACANGCAGGAGGCCCATAAGGGAAATCCTCACAATTTTGATCATAGTTAATATCAACATCAAATGTACCAATAACCGAAGGGGCATCAGACCTNCCAAACATAGGATTATATCTGTAAGGAAAACCGATAATATCCACACCCGGTCTTCTTGGTGCTCCGTATCCCACTACTCCAGTAATTGTATTCTCAAATTTTATAGCACCTGGTGTAGAGGCAGATACNGGTCTTAATCCATATACTGGATCAGATGTATTTCTTGTTCCTCTATTGGCACCATATCCTTCTGTAACTAATACTCTATTACCAATAATTCTATCCGATAGTCTGTCATTAGCTCTAATCTGAAAAGACATATCATCATTTATATTCCATAGAAGCGTTAGAGCAATATTCTCATCATCTAAAGAATCAGTATCAGGNCCGGTGCCTACATTCTTTTGCAAACCATCTCTATCTGATGTCATTCCAGCTACACGGTAAGCAANTGTATCTGTTAAAGGAGCAGAGCTCATNAAGTAATATTGNTCTGTACCATAATCACCTAGAACGGCTCTAATCTCTCCCTCTGCCTCAAATGTAGGCTGTTTGGTGATNTAGTTAATCGCCCCACCAATTGAATTACGTCCATAAAGCGTTCCTTGAGGACCTCTCAAAACCTCAATTCTTTCCACATCGTATAAATAACTCTCGCCAGCAGCGATACCGAAATCAGGTGAATAAATGCCATTGTAGTAAGTAGCTACNCCAGGATCTCCACCCAGAGCTCTAAAATTTCTGCCAACTCCTCGAATNCTCACATCATAAGCATCACGAGTAGTAGCAGGTAATTGATCCATAAGATCATTTGCTCCCTGCATGCCTAAATCCTCAATTAAAGAAGCATCAAAGGCTGTTATTGACATTGANGTATCAGAAACTGTTGAGGTTCTTTTCTCAGCAGTAACAGTTATCTCTTCTATGCCNCCCCTTTCCCTCTCTTCATCTGAAGATAAGTTGTAAGACAAAGAAAAAAATAAGATTGCGATTAAAGAAAAATTAATCCTGTGCATGGTATCCTCCCCATTTAGTGCAGTAAACTGCTTAAAATCCATTTAAACTCACNTCTTTTTACGAAAAGACACAATTACATTAGCATATTTTCTTTTTTTAATACAACAAAAAAACAGGCCATTAAGGCCTGTTTTCTCCAGAATATACTAGAACTTATATCTTATATCCACACCCATTGTTCTTGGGCTTAGCGCACCAACAGTTTTTCTAAAATTCTGAACA
>PAOE01000028.1 GCA_002707915.1 Gammaproteobacteria bacterium | reverse complement strand
TTCATGACACAGCATCCGTAGTTGGTGCAGCTGCTGCAATTGGAGAAAACTCAGTTGAAGTTGCAGCAACATTAAAGGTTGCTAGAACAATTTGGATAGTCCCTTTAGTTATATTTTCTGCATGGATCTTTAGAAATCAAAAAGATAATTTTGGCTTACCCTTATTTGTGGTTTTATTTGTTATGGCTTCCCTTTTGAATGCTTTCTTTGAACCTGACGCTGCTTTCACGTCTTACTTAAAGCTCATTAATAAAATTTGTCTCTTAACAGGTCTTTTTTGTATTGGAACTCAAATAAGCCTAGAAAATCTGAAGACCATCAAGATAAAATCGGTAATTTTAGCTAGCTCAGTCTGGGCATTTATCGTTCCTATATCTTTAATTTTGGTTCAAAAGATATAGTCAGAATTTTTTTGTCTGTTTTTCACATTTACCCTTTGCAAGAATTTCTATTTTTGGATCTTTACCCCTTTTTTTGTCAACTCTCTTCAGCCATATGTCTCCTTTTATACGAGCTTTACCTGTGTACCAATTGATTTCATTATTCAATTGATATACATCTACTTTATATTCTGGATAATTTGGATGCATAGCTCCATTTTCTAAAAAGTGTGTGACGATCAGTCCAGTTTCTTTCTTTTCCTTTCTCCAATCACTTTGAACAATCCAGACAGGAGCAGGCTCAATCACATAATCTAGTTTTAGAAGTTCGTCAGATTCTTCGTCTATAGCCCAATACTGAGTAACCTCAATCTTATTTTTATCCCAAGCGTCTTTATTGAGAGTTTGTTTTGCTCTATTTAGAAAAAAAATAGACTGAGTTGTAGTAACAGCAACATTCTTTGCTATTTCTACTGCTTCATTAAAATAATTTCTTCTAAAGTCTTCATAAGTAATTGAGTAGTTTCCTTCAAGCTCACAGAGAACTTTTTTTGTGTTATCAGCTGTAGCTGAATTCGATATGAATAAAATCGTAAAAACCAATATTAATCTGTTCATATTTTGTTTTGAAAAATGATTAATTTTTTACTACCAATCTAGTTTTTTTGAGCTTGTTATTTCTTTGATGAAGTTAGTTTCTTCAACATTATAAGGCTTTCCATCTTTCCTCAAGATATCATGGAACCAAATTTCAGGCTCAGGAATAACTTCTTCATCATCAAGAAAGTCACCTTCCTCTTTCTTTTTTTTCAGTTCCATAATGGTAGACCATCCGAAGTGGGTCTGACTTTTACCAGCAACTAAGCCCCAATTAAAACAACCTACATTATTCTCTTTAAAAATAGGCATACTGAATTCAAAAGTAGATCCAAATTCTCTAGCCATGTATTCCGTACATATAAGTGGTCTATCATTTTCTTTTAGTCTAGAGATTGTCTCCTGAAGTTTTTCTCCCTCATAGGTATGGAAAGTTATTACATCGGAATTTTTTCTATTACATTCAATAATTTCCGTTCCTACTGAACCATCAAGACAAGATGTTAATGGTTGAGATGGTCTTACTTCGTGTGCCCATTCCCATGTTTTTTTTAACAGAGTGATAGATTTATCTCCAATTCCAAACTGACCCGGTTCATTATAAATATCCCACATAAGAATTCTTTCGTCAGCATTGAAATTATTAAGTATTTCTTGAACAAATTTTTTAAGTCTTGGAAGATTATCATTCAATGCATCATCATTGATTGCATGTACAATTGCTAAACCAGGGCTTTGCTTCCATCCGGAATTATGCACACCCCTTACAGGTTTTGGTTGTTTTCCTAATTTGGGGTAGGGTCTATGACAATCATCGAAGAGAACAAGAATTGGCTTAATATTATTAGACTGACATATATCTAAAAATACATTCAATGTCTCTTTAAAGCTCTCTTTATCTTCCCACAAAAGATCATGTAAGTAGACTCTAACAGAGTTAAATCCCAGATTTCTCGCCCAAGATAATTCCAGATTATTTATTTCAGAATCAAATGTTTCTTTTTGAAACATTTCTAGCTGATTTATGGAATTACTTGGCAGATAGTTACATCCAACTATCCACTCATGCTCTTTATACCAATCAAACGCCTGTTCAGGACTCCAAATTTTCACTGATTATGATGTCTCTAAACACTTTGTCATGCCTTTGATAAATATTCCTTGCCTAGCAATTTCGCATTGTTCTTTTAAACGAAAAGGTACGTGATAGCTAAGCCATTCACAACTCTTGCAAGGTTTTATGAACAAACTAAACTCTTTCGAGAAAACTACTGACGGAAAAGAAAGTAGATTTATCAAAATAAGTAAAGTCATTGCCTTTTTCATATTACTCTTAAGATTAATTTATACTAATGGTGCATGCCTATTATAAGCACAAAAGAATTAGATATATATTATGAAAGAAGTGAACCCAGAGCAAATGGACCTATACTTTTCATAGGAGGGACTGGTGGAGATCTCCGTAACAAGCCCAATCAATTAGATTGCCCGCTAGCAGAACATTTTGAAATTATCTCCTATGACCAAAGAGGGCTTGGACAAACCTCAAAGCCACCAGGGCCATATACGATGCAGCAGTATGCGGATGATGCAGCCAATTTTCTCGATGAACTGGAGATAGACTCTATCTTAGTGATGGGAGTTTCTTTTGGGGGCATGGTTGCTCAAGAACTGATCAAAAGACACAAATCTAGAGTTACTAAGTTAATACTAGCTTGCACATCTTCCGGTGGTGCAGGAGGATCTTCTTATCCTCTTCACGAGTTAGAAGAGCTAGAACCCGAAGAAAAAATTAAGTTAAGTATCAAGATAAATGATTTAAGAATTAATGATGTTTGGATTGAGAACAATCAAGAACAATGGGAATTTCTCATGTTACAAGCTCAAACAAATACTGTTTTCAAGACAGATAGAGAGAATCTTCTTAAGCAATTATTAGCCCGTAAAGATCACGATACTTTCGACTCACTGAAAGATATAAATGTACCTGTTTTCCTTCTAGGTGGAAAATATGACGGTATTGCACCGAAGAGTAATATGGAGATCATCCACAATAAGGTCAAAGACAGTAAATTAGAATTTTATGAGGGCGGTCACCTATTTTTAATTCAGGACCCTGAAGCTTTCAAAGATATTATCAAATGGCTTTCTCGTTGANGCTAATAATTTTACTCGCAGTACTTTCCCATGACGACCTAATATCAGAATCCACATCTGATAAATCGGGAGGNATATTGTAGCGCCTAATTGATTTTCTTATAATTTTGCCGTTCTCCGTGATGTCAATATCAAGTATATTTAAAGCTGCATGATCTTGATCAAATTTTGATGCAAAACTTATGTCGATATCGCTCATCCAACACATAATAGCTGCATTCACAGCACCGTGAAGAACCAATGCTATTTGATTCCATTCTTCCTTAAGTATTTTCTGAATTTGATTTACAACTCTCTCATAAAATTCATCTGCCTCNTCAATACCTCCTATAGCTTCTTTAGATTTTGAATTTTCAAAAAGATATCCAAATTGTTTGACATCATTATTTTTAAAGGATTTTGGATCCCATTGGTATTCTTTAAGTTGAGGGTACGACTCAATTTTTATATTTCTTCTTTCCGCCATATGGGCCCCAGTTTGAATAGTTCTGGGTAAACCGGAACTTAATATTCTTTCGAAATGGATATTTTTTGTATTTTTATCGATTAGCCTAGCCTGCATAAGACCCTTATCCGTTAGATCGACTTCATTAGGATCTTTCACAACTTTACCTTCAGGCATGTAATTAACTTCTCCATGTCTAAATAAGTAAATTCTTTTTCTAGTATGACCATCTAAGGAATTATTTTTTTTCATATGACCCTTTGCCTTTTCAATTACTTGAATCTGATAAATTCAACTTTGATATAAACCTTTCAAAAGAATCGATACANCCTGAATAATGAAGGGTCTCCATATTGCGTTTCATCATCTCTCTCCAATTNTCTTTTGATTTGGCTTGCTCTGGATCTTTGTATCCATCTATTGATCCAACGGTGAAACCTAAATATTCAGGCCATATGTTGATAAAAAGAAGCTTCAGATCATCTAAAAGTAAATCATAAGGATATTCTTTTTCTATATCAGGTCTTTTTGAGATCATNGCTTGNTAATAAATTGATGTAAGTTCATCAAGTTTATGAATCATTCCACTNTCTANAGAGAATGAATTAAACCAAACTTGACCGAACTCATTACTTGCAGGTCCTGCAACCCACATTTGCCAGTCGATAATACCCATAGTTCCATCACTTCTAGATTTGAAAATATTATTACCACGAGCATCACCGTGCGTAATAGTTCTCGGTCTATTTTGCAATTCTTTTATTAATTCCTCTTGAATTAACCTTCCNNTATCCGAAGCATATATATCAACTATTTTTTTTACTGTCTCAGCCACTTCATCACTAACTAATGACAAAAGGGACTCCTCGTAGACTTCTTTCCACTTTGGAAGAGCTTTATCCCATGTTGTTTCTCCATCATCCCAGTATTCATCATTAAGGTTTTGCCAATGTGCTCTAAATGGTCCTAATCCNGCATCCTCAGATATAGGTTCGCCCCAACATGCTGCGTGGAAATAACCAAGGTCTTTCATAAATTGAACCGTATCATCGTAGTCCATTGGGTTTTCAAATTGATCAAAAGGAGTCCAGTTATCTTGATCAAAATCTTCAAGGACCAAACAGAATTCTTTGCATTCTTTATCGCTGTCTTTTTTAAAAATCCCATAGCAATCAGGAACTCGAATGACATCTTTAACTTTATGTATCAAAGTTGAGTAAAAGTAGACTTCTTTTGCATAAACCTGTGTAGAAAGACACATCTCTACTACTTCTGGAATTTCTTTTGTGCACTTAAGGAAACAACTTCTTGGTAAGTCTTGTTTTTCCTCATATTCAATATTAAATACTCTAAATGCATCAGCAAGCACTCCTCCTGCAGTCATGCTTGTATCTAATTTGAAAGAGGAAACATTCGATCCAAAACATTTGGAAAGAAATTCTTTTGTTACTTCGTTTGGGTATAGAGGAAAATCCCTTTCATTATTCATTATAAAAACTCCTTTTAACTAAGTTAGTACATATTGGCAGAAAAATAATTTATGGTCGAGATAAGTTAAGAGAGAAATAAAATTTAAAATTTAGTAAAATTAACATGCGCTCACTTATTCAAGTGGATATTATCGTTCTTCATAAAAATATAAGGCTGAGAGACAATGCAGCTTTGTTTTATGGTTCGCAAAATAATAATTACCGTATCATTTTCCCCTATGATTCAAATTATTGGACATCTAATGGAAGATCTTTGAGGCAATTTCAGTTTTTTTTTGATTGTCTGTGTGAATTAAATCAGCAGTTAAAAGATGTAAATTCAAAAGTAGAAATCTTCGAGGGAAATCTTTCTGACCTTAAATCTTATTTAGAGAAAAAACAGCCGCAATGTTTAATTCACATGAATTATTCAACCGATACAAAATACTACAGGGATACCTTCAATGACTTCATAACTCATTTTAAAAAGACCTCAAGAATTAAAATTTATAGAGATTTTGGCATACAGGTTCAAAATCCTAACCGTGATAGATGGTCNTCTGATTGGAATAACCTTATGAAGAAAAAAACTTTTCCAATACCGCTGGTTAATAATGAGTCTAATAAGTCTGATTTTNTGACTTGTGAACAATTCAAGATCAAATTTCCTATGCAGAGATTTGATGGAATTCAGATAGGAGGAACTTCCAATGCTGAAGAATTATTAAATTCATTTCTTACTGAACGCTCTGAGGGTTATAGCAAGAAAATGTCCAGTCCTATTGAAGCAGAAAGTGCATGTTCAAGGCTATCTCCTCACATTAGCAATGGATCATTATCAGTAAGGGAGATCTTTCAAAAAATTGAAAAANATTACCCAATTTCAAAATATAAAAGGGATCTTCAGTCTTTTAAAAAAAGACTTTATTGGCACTGTCATTTTATTCAAAAACTAGATACTGAACCTGAGATTGAATTCTCATCGATGCACAGAATGTGTGATTCATTGAGAGAAAATGATAATGATGAACTTATNGAAAAATGGATTAATGGNAAGACGGGTTATCCTTTTTTAGATGCTTGTATGATTTACTTGAAAAGGCATGGATGGATCAACTTTAGNATGCGTGCAATGGTCNTNTCTTTCGCTTCTTACAACTTATGGCAGCCTTGGCAAAAGACTTCNCCGCTTTTAGCTGAGTTATTTGTCGACTTTGAACCAGGCATACATATTCCTCAAGTTCAAATGCAAAGTGGAGTAACAGGTATTAACTTGCCTAGAATTTACTCTGTCACTAAACAAAGTTTTGACCAAGATGCCGATGCAAAGTGGATTAAAGAAATTATTCCTTCTTTAAAAAATGTTAAGGTCGATGAGATTCATTCAGCTAACTTGAATGGCGAGTACATTGNACCCATAGTAGATTTAGAAAAATCCTCAAAATATGCCAGAGATAATATTTGGTCTATTAGAAAAGGGGATGAATTCAAAAAGCTTTCAAAATCAGTATATTTAAGACATGGCAGCAGAAAAAGACAATAAATTGAATATTAAAACTAGACAGATATTAGGATATTTTGGTGCATTACCTTTTTTATTTCTTTCAATTTTCCCCTTATTTTTAGAGTTTCCCGAAGGCTATNTATTTAATCTTTTGTTAGCATTTTATGGNGGAGTAATTTTATCTTTTCTTGGAGGTATGACATGGGGATGGGAAGGGGAGGCCGACAATAATACATCCCTTATTTTTGGGATAGTAGTTTCATTGATAGGGTTTCTTATAATTGCTGCATCAAATATGTTTCTATATTTTAGCCTTTGGGTGAGCCTTNTAACGTTCATTATTTTTTATCTTTTTGAGTTAAGAGTCTCNAATAAGATGGGTGATAAAAAATATAGAAATCTCAGAAAAAATCTAACTATCATAGTTACCATATCTTATATAACNTGTTTGATAACTTATGCATGGTGAATATCTTGTTAGCCTCCTTAGCTCAGTTGGTAGAGCAGGTGACTCTTAATCACTTGGTCGTAGGTTCGAGTCCTACAGGGGGCACCACAATTTCATTAACTTTGATATATTAAATTTTTTTGGAAATCTTATCGGCATTTTGTTCTANTAGACTATATGCCCATAAATTTATTTTTGGATATTTTTCAGAATTCAAAATAAATTCTTGACCTCTACCAAGACATTTAACTTTNGCTAGCTTTTTATCTAACCAATTGAGCCTATTCAAAAATGGCTTTTCTGCAAACGAAAAATATTCAGCTGGCAATTGCCAGTTTGATCGACTTTTGTTTTTCTCGGTAAGTATTAGACTCTCGTGACTCTCTCCAAAATAACCATACCCNGGTAAATCAGTTCTTTCTCCATTTAAGTNCAAATTTCTTTTTCCTACATACAAAGCATTNTTGTTAAATTTATAGAAAGCATGGGGATGNATTTGTTTCTTTTTTTTTANGTAGCTTTGTATTTTATTTGTTCCTTTTATTATTTTATCAATCTGAAGCCAACCAAAAATATGATGCAAATTATCACCATTTTTAGCATATTCTTTAAACCATCCAAAAAATAAAAATATGTCATCTTTACCTACTCCATTATTCTCCAATTCTGTTTGAGAAGCTCCTGCTTGTCCAAACAATCCTTGGTTAAGATCTGGATCAAAATGACAGCTATTNTTGAGAATTGTTTTGTCTAGGCCCACTTCATCAAAAGCTTCNATCGCCGTTATTCCATTTAATTGAATATCTTCATATTTATCCGGAGAGGGACCATCAAAAGGAATGGGTATTGAAAATAATTTTTTATTACTAAATATAGGCGAAGCATATCCACCCGAAGAGGAGTCAAAGCCCTTACGACTTAGAATTATTCTTTTTGNCAACTATATCTTTATATTTTCTTTCTTAGACTTATTTAAAATAAAATCTTGAAGCTTTTCTAATTCATCGCAAGAGTCTGGACATAAGACTTTGAGTTTTTCAAGGTTAACCTTTGCCATTTCTGGTCTATCAGTGGTCATAAACAACTCTCCTTGATATTCTAGAGCAGCTTTATTGTCAGGATCAATTTCTAAGGCTTTTTCATAGTACTTTTCAGCATTTGCATAGCTACCCAGCTTTCGAGACGAAAAAGCGAGAAGAGTCCAACCATCAGCATCATCCTTTTTCTTCCTCGTATAAATGCGAAGAACTTTTTGAGCTTTTCCGTACTGATTTTTATCCAAATGCTCTAGAGCTTTGTTATAAAGATCTGATGGCTTTTTTTTATCATATTTTGCAGCATGAATAGGCNTACCAATTAGTGAAAAGAGCATAAAGNCTACTACATAAGTTTTGAAAATTTTCATATTGATTAAAATTTCTGTATTGGGGCAACTTNNTTACCATCATAATTTTAATCTATAAATTTATTTATAAAAGTTCTTTAATAATTAATAAGTTAAGTGCAAGATCAATNTTTAAACCATTTGTATTTTGAAAATCAGAGATAAAATAGAAAAAACCTTTAAAGACTTTGAAGAGTTTTTCAAAGTTGAATTTAAGCAGGATTTAAAAAGTCTAGATATGGCTTNAGTTCGAGATAGATTTAAAGAGCTTATTCAAAAAGAACATTTTATATTTTCAGGAAGCTTTGATGCTGAGGATTCATTCTTATATGTATATCATTATAGAGAGTTACAGGAGATTAGAAGGGTTGCAAATTATTTGNTAGAAACGAACCAAGAAAAACTATACAAAAAATTTATTATGGAATTCTTCAACGATTTATCTCCATCAGGCCTGCAGGANCTCAAAGTTCATCAAATAAATAATGAATCAGATAAAATTTGGTTTTCTAAAGATGCTTCTTTCGATGATGTAATAGCCTCTTGGAGAGCGGAAAGATTCTATTCTTATCTCTAACTAATCATCAGACTGTCTGAGTTTCTCGAGACTNAACTTGTCNTTGAGGCTCATGAGATATGCAGCCCCNGCTAGTACGAAAATTGCTCCAGCTTCCCACATCACCATTAATCCATCCATATCCTTTGTTTGCATNATAATTAAGCGACATAATGCTGTGATCGCAACAATTATGGGAAGAGTAACAGGAATTCTGTTTGTGCTGTAGAAGGCACCCACCATTGCAAGTATCTCTGCATAAATGAACAACATAAATAGATCACCTAGCAAAATCTCTCGTGCGAGTATCATTTCATACAGATATATTGCAGATGCTACACAAGTTGAGATACCTATTATTGCTAATAATAATTTTTCGCTTGCGATGGTCGTCCAGCTAAGTCCTCTATTCATGCTAGAGTTAAGAAACTTATTTATTCTTTCTTTCATAAGGTCAAACTATAAATATCCAGAGAAGATTTGTCAGCAAAACTGAAATTGTTAGTAACACACTTACACTATGAAGTATTTTGAAAAGCCTATCATTTCCTTTATCTTTAGCTTCATTTGTTGCACCAATCATTGCATGACATATTATTCCAGATAGAAGTGTAAACGACCCAATTAGATATCCACTGCCTGTTTTAGATGACAATATTAAAAAAATGAATCCCAATAAAGTTATCGACTTAAATAACTTAGGAAATAGAGACCGAAGTATTATGGGTCTTTGATCCTCTGCTAATTCTTTGAAGACAGTCGGTGCCACAAAGATCGATTGAAATAGTATTAATCCGCATAACATTCCTGAAATTAATATTTGTATTTCATTAAACATATTCATAATTTAATTTCCCAAGGGCACAGAATAGATTTTTGAGGTATTTTTACTCAAATTCTCCTCTTTGAAAAATGTAGGCTTGTATTTCTCATCTACATACAATTCAATTTGGTCATCGTAATGTTGAGATTTAATATTTTGCGTAGAGCTGCCATATTGGTGAATACTCTTTGAGTTTTGAACACCGTCTTTATCCCAACTTACATGTATATAAAGACCATCTCCTCCAGAAGCTTTTAAATCTCCCTCATCATCATTTCTTCCGTAGATGGCTCTTAAGACATCAGGACCTCCTTGCACCGAAACTTTTTTATTTCCTCTCACAATAAAATTTCTCTCTGACCAGGGTGGATTTATCTTTCCGTATGTATTTGATAGCTCACTTATGCAGTCTCTTAACGATATCTCAGGGTCTTGAGGAATTCTTTGACCTTGTTCCGATATCCACTCACTTGATAAAACACAAACCCCTAATGCCGCCGAAGTATTTTCATAATTNGTATGGAGGTCCCAATTCTTAAGTACTTCAATAGATGACTTCATGTCTTCATCTTCAAAATTCCTATNGAANAAAGTAGCTATATATTTATAAGACCTTGATTCTTTTGAATATTTATTGTCAAACTTAATGAGATCGAATACCTTTTCATCNACTTTTTCAAACTCTCCAAACAATTCTATAGCTCTATAGGCTCTATTTGTCATTCTTGTTTGCAAACCTAAGGTAGGAGAAAAATCCTTCGGATTTAGATTATCGCTTGGGTCNGTTACTTTGAATGGATCCTGATTGGTACTTGCAATCCATCCTGAGGATGGATTTAAAAGTTGTGGAATTTCATCAAACCCTACTAAGCTATCCCAAATCAATTCAGACTTTGTCCCATCAATTATTCCTTTCCAATTTATTCCTTNTTGTCTCNTTGGAGATGATGCATTGTGAAGAAAGTAAATATTGTCTTCTTTATCGGCAAATACGCCATTAAAAGAGATAATTGATCTTTTTTTCATNGCATCCATCCACTCTTTAAGTGAATTAGCTTTATTCATTGCAAACCATTGATTTACTTGTTTTATATCTGCCATTCCCGAAAATCTAAGTGCATAACTTTTATCTCCAACTTCAAGCACTGGACCATGCTCAGAGTATTTAGCTTCTCTCTCAATGGTCCAATTGATTGGACCAAAGATTTTTATNGGAAGTTTGATTCTCTCTNTAGAGAAATCCTCCCATTTACCATCTAGTAAGTACTGGTTTTTATTTTCTGGGTTGATTTCAAGGAGATAACTATCTGAAAGGTCAGGTTTATTAACCGTAAATCCCCAAGCTATATTTTCATTAAATCCAACAAAAATAAATGGAGAGCCTGGGAAAAGTCCCCCCATCATATTCCAACCCTCCTCACTTTTTATATGNGCCTCATACCATGCCAGCGGTCCGTCGAGCGGNTGATGAGAGTTAATAATTATNCTCGTTGAGCCGTCCTTTGTTTTTGAAGAATTCACCGCTAATACATTGGANCCTNTGACGAACTCTTGATTCTTATATAGANCTGCATACTCNTCATNGGNGACNTCTTCNCGTTGCAGCTTTTCAATAGAACTTACCACTCCAGAAAAGAAGAGATTTTGAATTGCAAAACCTGCAACAATATCTTTTTCAGTAACAGGAAAAAAATGATTATATTCATTATCGGGATTTTGNATCATCCAATAATTTATTCCTATCGCATAAGCCTCTAAGATTTTCCTTACGCTTTCATCTAAATCTTTTAAATAATNTTCTTGAATTCTCTCTCTAATTTTTAGAACTTTAATAAGATAATCTTGAACAGCTCCGCTAGCTCCATCTCTTAAGCCCATTTGTGCTCTGTATAGATACATATTTTCAGCTATATTTTTGAAGTCATCTTCAGCATGAGCATATGCCAATCCAAATGCAGCATCAGCATCAGTTTTTCCATAAACATGAGGGACACCCCAAATGTCTCTTGTAATTTCAGCTTTATAATTTTTGGACTTATCCAAGTAAATGGATTTCTGATTTTTATCTAGAGATTGACATGAGATTAAACAAAAAACGAGGCCNACTAAAATTAAAACTCTCATAGTAAATTCAATTTTTTAAAGAATTTATCCAGAAATTGCAGGAGAGACTCTTGTCTTCCCATTAATAGAAACCACTTCGACTAAATCTCCAATATTAAATTTATAATTTCCATTTTCTTGAACAACTGACACTGTCCGACCATCATCCATNTTTATGGTTATTTGAATACCATCAACGGACATTAGACTTTTTGATAAATTTCCNCCTATGGTGGAACCTATTGCGCCTCCTAGAACTGCCCCAATTTCNGATTCAGGTCTNGAATCGCTTACACCACTTCCTGTAGCTGCACCAACTAGGCCCCCAACTAATGCTCCTGATTTCGTGCTACCTTCAATAGTAACTTTTTTGATGGCAACCACTTCACCATAATAGATGTTAGATATTTTTTGTGCAGAATCTCTATCGAAAGTATCTGACTGTAAAGATGAGTTTGCACAGTTGCTNAAGATTANACTTAGGGATATTAAGATTAGTATTCTTCTCATAACAATTNGACAAAGTTGGATTAGTTAAGTTCGTGTTTTAATTTAATTACGAATAAATGGAGGTTTCAAATAATTGCAAAGTATTAATGCAACCTTCATCTGCAAAAGGAAGCATCTGCATGAGAATAAGGCCTGCAATATTATTTTGCCTATCAATCCAAAAATAAGAATTAAAGAGCCCAGCCCAGCCAGCACTTAGTTTTGGTCTCCCCGATTCAATATCGTCATGGTTTATCATAAAGCCTGGACTCCATGATTTCGAAGATTGAGGAAAAAACTCTACATCATTAGAAAGCATAGGGGCTACAGATGGCATNTTTGTCATCAAGACCTCTCGATTTAAACTAGATAGCATTGATTCAGTTGAAGAACTCGAAAGAATCTCTGCCCCGTTTGACTTTCCAGAATTGAGAAACACTTTCAAGAATTTGGAATAATTATCCAAACTCGAGATAAGGTTTCCTCCACCAGAGTAAAAAGCAGACTGTTTTGGAATTGAGAAAGGCATCTCTTGATAATCGCTACCATTTCTGCCGTATACATTGACTACTCTATGGTGTTCTTCTTCTGAGAAATCATAAGAGGTATCGTCCATTTCTAGCGGTTCGAAGATATTCTTTTTCATATAATCTTGTAGGCTACATTCACTAATCTTTTCAATAAGTACACCAAGCCAATCTATACCTATGCCATATTCCCAACTTGTACCAGGTTCAAAGATCAGAGGTGCTTTCAAAAACTCATCACTCGTAGAAAATGCGCTCACCAAATCTCCTTTTTCAACAAGTTTTGCGATATTTGCATTCCAAATTTCATAGGCAAATCCTGAAGTATGAGTGATCAGATGTCCAATCGTAATATCATTGGTAACATCTTTTAAGATTGCTTCACCATTTTCATCAAATCCTTCTATAACTTTTCTATCTGCAATTTCTGGGAAATACTCCTTCAACTGGGTATCTAGATTTAAGAGATTTTTATCAATTAATTGGAATATGCATGCAGAAGTAATAGCTTTTGTCATAGAGGCGATTCTGAAAAGAGATTTCTCATCCACAAGGCTATTTTTGCTAAGATCAGAATAACCAAAATGACCCTCGTAAATATTCTTATCATGTGCTACGACAGCAGCCGAAACGGCAGGAATCCTTTCCTTGACAGCAGTTCGTAATACTTCGTCTATAGAATCGCTATTGATTTCCACTATTTTACGTATTTGTAAACTTCTCAAGATGAAAGTCCGAATTTCCAAATTGAGAGTCTATTACTAACAATCTCTTAAAGAAATGACCAATTCTTAATTCTTCTGTAACACCCATTCCACCATGAGTTTGAACAGCACTTTCACCAACAAATATGCCTGACTTTCCAATTAAGTGTTTCAGCGCATGAACAGTTCTTTGTGACGATACTGGATCTTGAACTGTCTCCATGGTTGCCCTAAGCAAAAGAGATTTACATTGTTCATATTCCATGAACATATCTACCATTCTATGCTGTAAAACTTGGAAGTCTGACAGAGGATGATCAAACTGTTCTCTTTGTTGCGTATATTCGACTGTATCTTTATATAGGACTTCCATTGCGCCAACCGCTTCTGCAGATAGAGCTAGAATTGCATCATTAACAACTTCTTGCAAAATNGAAAATCCTTTATCTTTTTCACCAATTAAGTTTTCTGCAGAAACTTTCACATCNTTAAAAGTAATTTCAGATGCTCTTAGTCCATCGACGGTAGGGAAATTATCTCTCTCAATTCCCTCGNTATCCAAATCTACTAAAAATAGAGATATACCATTTATGTCAACTTGACTTCCGCTGGTTCTAGTGACAACAACCACTTTATCAGCAGATTCAGCATTAAGAACCATTGATTTCTTTCCATTAATAATGAAATTTCCAGCATCTTCGCGTGCTGCAGTTGCTACNTCTTCTATATCAAACCTACTTTGTTCTTCAGCATAAGCTAAAGTAAGTTGGAGATTCCCTTCAATTAACTTTGGGATAATAGATTCTTTCAAGGCCTTTGAGGCTCCTCTTTTTATAGCACCGCCTGCAAGAACAATATTTGCTAAGAAAGGTTCAAGAACAAGTCCTTTCCCAAATTGCTCCATTAATACTAAGGTATCAATTTGATTGCCTCCAAAACCTCCATCTTCTTCATCGAAGGCAAGACCGAGCCAGCCTAATTCAGCCATAGAATTCCAATAGTCCTTACTGTAGCCAGGATTCTCTGAACTAATTTTTATTCTATCTGAGAGATCATAATTTTCTTGTACAAAGCGTTCCACGCTCTGTTGAATCATTTTTTGTTCTTCGGATAGTTCGAAATTCATTTTGATTTACTGGAAGTTAGACCAAGAACCTTCTTGGCAACTATGTCCTTTTGAACTTCACTTGCACCACCGTAAATTGTGAAATATCTGCTATTTAAATAACCTGCAGTGCCTCCTTTGGCAAAAGAGGGACCGGCACCTTTGTCTCCCCAAGCCGATGCATAAATCCCACTTGCCTCAACAGTTAATTTCTGAATTCTTTGCTTTATTTCAGTACCTTTTAATTTAAGTATTGAAGATTCAGGGCCAGGTTCTCCACCTGCCGCCGCAGAAGCTAAGCTTCTAAGCTCAGTAAACTCAGTGGCTAAGAGATCTATTTCAAGTTCTCCCACTTTGGATTTATAACTGGCATCATCCATCAAATTACCATTGCCTCTTTGAACAGTTCTAGCCTTATCTTTTAGTTGTTCAAGCTCTACAAGAGATTTTGAAAGACCTGCAAGACCAGTCCTCTCATGCTCTAAAAGTCCTTTTGCATATGTCCATCCTTTCCCTTCTTCACCTATACGATTCTCAACAGGAACTTTTACATCAGTGAAATGAACAGTATTCACTGTATGCGAGCCACCTAAGGTTATTATTGGTTTTACCTCAATACCTTCTTGCTTCATTGGAAAAAGAAGGAAAGTGATTCCTTGTTGCTTTATTCCTGAATCATCAGTTCTTGTAAGACAAAAAATCCAATCAGCAATATGCGCTAGAGTAGTCCATATCTTCGATCCATTTACTATGTAGTGGGTGCCATCTTCAGATAAAACCGCTTTTGTTTTTAGATTTGCTAGATCAGAACCCGCCCCAGGTTCAGAATATCCTTGGCACCAATTAACTTTTCTGTCTCTTATGTCGGGTAAAAATCTCTGTTGTTGTTCTTCAGTTCCGTAGTTCATGAGTATTGGAGCCAACATCCCCAATCCAAAAGGGAGATCAAAGGGTATATTTGCTTTAGCTGTTTCTTGCTCCCAAATATAATGCTGAGTAGGTGTCCAGCCGGGTCCACCAAATTTTGCTGGCCATTTAGGAACGTCCCAGCCTCCTTTTTCTCTTGCTTTTTTAAACCATCCTTCACGCCATGAGAAATAATCTTCGCCGTCTTTAATTTTGCTATCTTCAAAAAAAGACCTTACTTCATCCCTGAACGCTAAATCTTCTTTACTTAAATCTATATCCATATTTTTATACTTTGAATTAGTTAAAACGAGCGTAAATACTAATGTTTTTTATGGCTTAAAGCTAGAGAAAATAGGCCTTTTTAGGCATTTGTCGATGTTACTTGGGTAACAATTTACACCGGAGTTTATAAAATTTTACTTTGATATTACTATAGAAATAGTTATGGAAGATAAGGTGCAACAATTTAGTAAAGAATTTTTTGGTAAGTCGATGGAATTTCTTAATTTAGAGTTTGAATCTGTAAACGATGGCGTCTTTGTTTTTTCTTGTGAGTTTAATGAAATGTGCAGTAATCCAATGGGATTTGTCCAAGGGGGAATGATCACTACAGCCCTAGATGACGCTACTTCTGCAGTTATGATTTCAGGATATAAAGAAAAAAAAGCTCCTATGACTACCGATTTACATGTCTTATTTCACAGACCGCTACCTTTGGGTAAAGCAATGATGGAAGTAAAAGTAATAAAGCTCGGTCAAAAGAGCGCAACATCTGAAGGCAGAATTTTCAATCAGGAGAATAAGTTGGTTGCAACTTTATTGCATACAGCACAACCTGTGGATGTAAAATAATTTTAGGAGGATCGTATGAAACCAGTTTGTTTAGTATTTGGAGCAGGAGCGGGTATTGGTGGAACTGTAGCAGCAAAGTTTGCTTCAGAGGGTTATCATTCTCATCTTTGTAGACGCTCGGATCAAGAGGGTCTCGAAAAGTTAGTAGGGGATATTGAGAAATCNGGAGGATCTGCATCAGGTGAGCTAGTTAACGCAATTGAGGAAAATGCAATAGAAGATGTAATTACAAGGGTAGAAAAAGAGATAGGACCCATTGAGGTTGTCATTTATAACCTAGGTGCACAAACTGGCATGAAACTTTTGAGTCAGACTAGTTATAAGGAATTCGAATGGGGATGGAAAATGGCAAGCTTTGGATTATTCAGAGTTGCTAAAATTTTATGTCCATTAATGGTTGATAGAGGAAAAGGCTCCATTTTGGTTACATCCGCTACTGCCGCTATGAGAGGCAATGCCACTCAGCATTCACATGCNGCAGCTATGGCTGGAAGAAGAATGCTTTGNC
This sequence comes from Gammaproteobacteria bacterium, assembly GCA_002707915.1. Taxonomy (GTDB): domain Bacteria; phylum Pseudomonadota; class Gammaproteobacteria; order Magnimaribacterales; family Magnimaribacteraceae; genus Magnimaribacter. The sequence goes on along the minus strand of PAOE01000028.1, from coordinate 3,560 downwards.
AGTCCTTAAATGCTGAGTTTTCATCTAAAGGTATACACGTCGCGCACATTATTGTGGACGGAGCAGTGGATGCNCCAGATACTCTTGGNAAGATGCTAGGTCCTGAGATGTACCAACAANTNAGAGAGACTAAGGGAATGGAGCATGATGGTTTGTTGCTTCCAGAAGAGATTGCAAAAACTTATTATCACTTATCGCAGCAACATAGATCAGCATGGACACATGAGTTAGATTTGAGGGCTTTCTCTGATCTAGCATGGTGGAATCATGCCACTATGTTGGATGATGATTAATTCTAAATTTTGAAATTTGTATATCGTCCTGACCTAAATCCTTATAGTTGTCGTCTATTCTTCCTTGTATATATTCTTTCCAAGTAAANGGTTTATAANAGGGATTTGACAATGCAATNTCTTNAATNGGCTTAATAANTGCATCCCTNCTAGGATTATAGAAATATGGAGTNCTGAATCNNGGNTNAGTAGTCCTTTTAAGCACTCTATGCAAAGCAGCNACNTAATTATCATTTGTCCAAACTTGCATTGCATCACCTAAATTTACAACTATTGAATCTTTTTCTGGAGAAATATCAATCCATCCAAATTTTTTTGATTTTGCCTGAAGGCCTCCTGTCATATCTTGATGAAGAAGGGTAAGTATGCCTGGATCGGTATGATGATGAAGGGCCATGTTACCAATTTCATTTACTTTATTTTTTTCTTCTATACTCAAAGGATCACTATTTGGATAAAAATTCAATCTTGCATTACTAGTCTTTGAATCTCCTGAAAAGAATTTATTTTTTTCTAGATTGAGACAGTTAAATATTAGTTTCAGTGTTTTTTCTGCTACCTCGGATGATCTATGAAAAAAGTTTTGCATTGTTTCTTGAAATTTTTTTTCAGCAGGCCATTGGTTTATATCTTCCTCTTGTCTTGGTTCCATAAAATCGAAAACCTCCTTTAAATCTCTTTTTTGTTTAGTTAATTCTCTATCATAAAATCCAAGAGGTATTTCTTCAGTTCTTAATATTTTTAGCTTTTCACTTCTCTCTTGAGAAAAGAACCACTTTGACATATTCCACATATCATCGATTTCTTTTTGCATTCCATGATTTTTGATTAAAAAGAAACCATGATCTCTACAAGCGGAGTCTATAAGGTGTAGTTGATGATCTTCAGAGAAAGCTGTTTCAAGGTTTATAATTGGTACATTTGGATTACTCATAACCACTTGCTTTTTCAGAGAATCCAATGACGCTCTCGAATGCATGCATTGCCTTTAGTACATCAAGATCCTTTCTTTGGCCTCCAATAATTTGTAACGAAGCTGGTATCCCAGACTCGAGGATAGAAATTGGAATCACACCAGCAGGATTTCTTGTCATGTTTATACCCATAGTGAAGTCAACCCACGCAGGTGTTTCCTCCCCATTAACAAAACCATCGCCAACTAATTTGGGAGCATGTCCGCATGTTGCAGGAGTAATAATTAATGGAGATTCATTGAAAAATTCTTGTAGCTGATACCCTAATTTATGGCAGGTATCTATGGCTGTTGCGTAAGAAGCTCCATCCATTGTTGTGCCCATCTCGATGAACAATCTCAAAAGGGGATCAATTTTTTCAAATGCATCCGTTTCTATAAGATGTTGTTGTCTTCTAGCACAAGCAGAAGCCCAAAATACCATCCAAGCATCGACAGGATTTTCGTTCCATATAGATTCTTTCTCAATAATCTTTACACCAGCATCTGCAAGTTTATTGATAGCATTCTCACAATGGCTCATAATTTCTTTATCGACATTTGAGAATCCCATAGTTGGAGACCAAATGACTGACTCAGGCAGCTTTTCCGTAAGTTGTTTGGCCCAGCCTAAGTTCTCACTTTCTAAAGAAAAAATATCAGTTGGATGTGGTCCCACAGTTGCGTCCAAAGCAATAGCATTATCTTTAGTAGAAATAGCCATCGGCCCTTTTACGGTGAGTAAGCCTGATCCAGGAGGAGTATCTCCACCTATTGGTATTCTTCCCTGAGATGTCTTTATTCCAGCTAATCCACCCAGCGCGGCAGGAATCCTTATTGAGCCTCCTCCATCTGAACCAGTTCCCAAAGGTATCATTCCTGAGGCCAGTGCAGCCGACGTACCACCCGATGAACCTCCAGAAGAGAACTCCAAATTCCAGGGATTTTTAGTAATTCCAAATGCAGTATTATCAGTTTTTCCTTTATGTCCGAATTCAGGAGTATTAGTTTTACCAAGTATTACGCATCCTTGATTTCGCATTCTTTCAACAAGTATCGAGTCCTTTGCTGCAGGAGCATCGTTGACATGAAGTTCTGATCCAAATGTCGTAATGAATCCTTTAGCATCTTCTAGATCTTTCACACCGATCGGTATACCCGCTAATTTACCAATTTCTTCTCCTTTTTGAATTCTTCTATCTATATCTTCAGCTTGAATAAGAGCATCTTCATGATTTGTTGCACAGAAGGCATTGATTTCTCCATCAATCCTTTCGATATTATCAATGGCAGCTTGTGTTATCTCTTTTGCTGATACCTCTTTTGTTTTAACTTTATTTACCAATTCTTCTATAGAAAAATTTCTAAAATCCATTGTGTTCTCTCCAATTATTCAAATGATGTTATCATTTTTTTACCACTATGCTTTTAATTAGTTATGAACTTTGAACATTCCAATAAAACTAAAGAACTTATATCTCTAGTTTCATCTTTCATAGAAGATAAAATTAAACCGCGCGAGCAAGATTACATAGAATCTATGGAATCTTTTCGCGAATCTGGTAATCCATGGCAAGTTCCAGAAGTTCTTTATGATTTAAAAAAAGAGGCTAGAGAACACGGCTTATGGAATTTTTCATTAACTGGTGAATTGGGATATGGATTATCAAATTTAGAATTCGCTCCTCTTGCTGAGATGATGGGAGTTGGGTGGACATCTGAAGTTTTTAATTCATCTGCACCGGATGCTGGAAATATGGAAGTTTTAGATAAATATGGAAGTGATTATCAAAAAGAGCGATGGCTCAAACCTTTATTAAACGGAGAAATTAGATCCGCATTTGCTATGACAGAACCCAATGTTGCTTCCTCTGATGCTACAAATATTTCAAGTTCAATTATTAGAGAAGGTGATGAGTATGTTATTAATGGAGAGAAGTGGTGGACTTCTGGGTTTGGTAGACCTGATTGTGAATTCCTGATTTTTATGGGTGTTTCTAACCCCGACGCTCCAAAACATCAGAGGCAATCACAAATCATAATACCTAGAGATGCTGACGGCATAAGCTTAGAGAGAATGTTAACAGTATATGGATCTGATCATGCCCCGAATGGTCATGCACATTTAATTTTTGAAAATGTGAGAGTTCCTGTCGAAAATATGATACTTGGAGAGGGAAGGGGATTTGAAATTGCTCAAGGAAGACTTGGTCCAGGTCGTTTACATCATTGGTAAAATGTTTTTGTTTGTTTATATTTTCTCATAACACAAATCAAAAATATAGTATGAGAGCAATTGGAGTTGCTTCTCGTGC